>CAZNSK010000019.1:11229-22154 GCA_964575505.1 uncultured Phaeodactylibacter sp. | reverse complement strand
CAGATGGGCTTGCTTGAGCGTGGTCTGGTATGGATTTCTCTTTTCATCGCCATCGCCCCGATGCTTGGCTTCATGGGTACGGTAATTGGTATGATTCAGGCATTTGACCGTATTGAAGCGGTTGGTGACCTTTCTCCTTCTGTTGTTGCCGGTGGTATTAAGGTCGCCCTTTTGACCACTGTATTCGGTCTGATCACTGCGATTATCCTGCAAATCTTCTACAACTATATCGTTTCCAAGATTGACGGTATTGTGAACAAGATGGAGGATGCATCTATCGCATTGGTAGACATCATGGCCTCAAACAACATTTTCAAGCAGTAAGAGAAACCAACTATTATGTATAAATTCTTAACCAAAAACGGCCAGACACTGGCCTTCGGTTTAGGAGTTGTGATAACTGTCATCTTCCTGGTTTCTGTAGTCTCCAACATGGGCGAGTTTACAGCAATGGCGGAAGAGAAGCAGATCGAAACGACCATCTTTGATTTCGGTTTGTATGGCGCAATTGCGCTGACCATACTCGCCGCGATCGCGATGGTAATCTTCGGCCTGTTTCAGGTGGCGACCAACTTCAGGAGTTCCATGAAAGGAATACTGGGGTTTGCGGCACTGCTCGTTATCTTTTTTGTCTCCTATTCCACGACGGACACGGACGTATCTCCCTACATTCAGGGAGCCATCGATAAGTTCGAGCAGGGTGGCGCTGAATTCACCGATGAGAACCTGAAGTTTATCAGCGGTGGTATTTCCACAACGGTTATCCTCGTTATTCTGGCTGCTGCCGCCTTCGTCATTTCCGAGATTACTAATCTGTTTAAATAATTAAGGCATTATGGCAAAAACGAGCACCAGAGATCGGATGACTAATGAGATCAATGCAGGCTCAATGGCCGATATTGCCTTCCTGCTCCTGATCTTCTTCCTCGTAACAACGACCATCGTTGAGGATAAGGGTATTACGGTAAAGCTGCCGCCTTGGTCAGAAGAGGAGCCTGATATTACCAAGCTGAAGAAGCGTAATGTTTTCTCCGTATTGGTGAATGCTCAGGACCAGCTTTTGGTACGCGGTGAACCTGCACGGGTTGATCAGTTGCGCGAGCGCGCAAAGATTTTTATCAGCAACCCTTACAATGACGAGACCATGTCTGAAAAGCCGACTAAGGCGATCATCTCACTCAAAAACGACCGTGGTACGAGCTACGACGCCTACCTCATGGTCTACAATGAGTTGAAAGCGGCTTATTCTGAGCTTTGGGACGAACTCAGTCAGCGCAGATACGGTATCCCCTACAGCGATGATATGCCCTTTGCGTACAAAAAAGCGATACGGGAAGAGATTCCTTTCGTACTCTCGGAAGCTGAACCAACAGCCTTCGGTGAAGAGTAGACGGTAAAAGGGGCTTCGGCCCCTACTTGTCGAAAAACTGCCGCCCTATTTCTTTCACCTCACTGCCTGCGGGCAGCAAAAATTGAACTATCATGGGTAAGTTTTCTAAAAAGAGAGGAAAAGCCAAGCCGGCTATTTCAACGGCTTCGCTTCCAGATATTATCTTCATGCTGCTGTTCTTCTTTATGGTGGTAACCGTACTGCGGGACGCAGAACTCATGGTAAAGGTGTCGACACCTTACGCTACTGAGTTGACAAAGCTGGAGGAAAAATCACTGGTTAATTATCTCTACATTGGCCGCCCGACGATGAAGTACCAGGCAATTTACGGTACGAAGCCACGGTTGCAGCTGGGAGATAAGTTTTCGACCATTTCCGATATTCCGCTTTTCCTGGAGAAACACAAAATCAAGGTGCCGGAATCCCGGCACGGGCAGATTACGTCTTCTCTGCGGGTTGACGGAGAGGTGACCATGGGTATTGTTACCGACGTGAAAACCCAGCTTCGGAAGTCCGGTCAGCTGAAAGTGAACTACTCCGCCAAGAAAGACCCGAACGCTAAGAAGTAAGCTTTTTAGCATGAGCTTTCTATTCTGTTGAAAAGCGCCTTTAGACCTGTTAGTCCAAAGGCGCTTTTTTAGATACCACGGGTAGGCGAGAAAGGGGCAACCGTTTTTCTAGGAGGGCATTCCCCTACCGCAGGCGGTCCATAGACCGGACCAGCTTTTCGTCCTTTCGGATGAACCGGTAGGCCAGAAAGCAAAAGAGTATAGAGAGTACTGGAAGGTACATCCCTAACCCATCATTGATCGCTTGCTTGCCCGCTTCCGTGATGTTCTGCGTCAGATAGTAAATACCAAATACGAGGCCGCCCACATTGAGAATAAGGGCTGACAGGCTGGCTTTAGACTGTAAGCTGCGGTTGCGGAACAGAAAAATAGCGAGGAGCGCTAGTGCACCGGCTAACCCAAATAGCACCGACAATCCGATTTGGTCATTTACATTGTAGAGGGCATCGCTGAAAATAACAGAGCCCTCGATCGCTTCGGGCGTGCGGGCGAAGGGCAGCCCAAACAGCCCTAATGCCGCACCGCCAGCTAAGAGCAGAAAGATGGATTGTATTCTTTGAATCATAAGCTTAATCAGTTATTTAGGGGCGAAGATAAGCATCATTTGATAGACTCTTCCGCAGGGAATCGCATATTCAGGGCAAACACAAAGTGATTGGACTTGCCTAGTCAAAATTCTTTACTGTACCAGCTTAGTTACTGGGAGCGGGCTTCCTTTTTCTCCGATATCGACATCGTCATTATCGGGGCGGGCATCGTGGGGCTCAGCGCGGCACTCCGGGCCCGGGAGCTGGCCCCGAAGGCAAAGATACTGGTGTTGGAGCGGGGGGCGCTGCCGGTGGGGGCAAGCACCCGCAATGCAGGTTTCGCCTGTTTTGGCAGTATCTCGGAGCTCATGGATGACCTACAGCACCAAAGTGAGCATCAAGTTTGGGAACTGGTGGAACGGCGCTGGCGGGGCCTGCAACGCCTGCGGCAGCGGCTGGGGGATGAGCGCATTGGCTTTCAACCCTGGGGCGGCTACGAGCTGTTCCGGGCCGAAGAGCAGGCCGCCTATGAGCAGTGTGCCGCCCAAATAACGCATTTCAACCGGCAGCTTAAGCCGATTACGGGGCGGGAAGCCACCTACCGCCTGGCTCATGAAGAAAAGCAGGAACTAGGGTTTAGTGGCGTAGCTTACCTGATCAAAAATCAAGCGGAGGGCCAGCTGCACACCGGGGAGATGGTCAATGCACTGCTGCAACTCGCCAAAGCTAAAGGCATAGCCTTATACACAGGCTTGCCGGTCAAAGCCCTTCACGACACCGTGCAGGGAGTGGAGGTGGAAACGGCTTTCGGCTGGGCTATCCGGGCGCAGCAGGCCTTGGTTTGCACCAACGGCTTTGCGCGGCAGTTGTTGCCCGACATGGACGTGCGCCCCGCCCGCAACCAAGTGCTGATCACAAAGCCTATCCCGGGCCTTAAGGTAAAGGGCTGCTTCCACTATGACCGGGGGTACTTTTACTTCCGAAATATCGATGGCCGGATTTTGCTGGGCGGGGGGCGCAATTTGGATACGGCGAAGGAGCTCACCTCAGAATTTGGCACCACCCCACTGATCCGCTCGGCATTGGTACGGCTGCTGCGGGAGGTTATCCTGCCAGGCCAAGAAGTGGCTGTAGACTCCTGGTGGAGCGGTATACTGGGGGTGGGCCGCCGGAAACGGCCGGTGATCCGGATGGTATCCGGCCGGGTAGCCGCCGCCGTCCGTCTGGGAGGCATGGGCGTGGCCATCGGTACCCTCACCGGGGAAGAGGGTGCCGAGCTATTGCTGGGCAAAGCGCAGTAAGGCAACGTTAAAAAAGGGTTAACCACTTTCTTACAGGAAGCTCCGCTGGCCCCTGGAGCGTTCCCCTTGCAGAAATGATTAAAAATACCGCCCCATTATCGGTGGATATGGCTGGAAAGTCGGAAGTTTGCGCTATGATGTACAACCGCAGGACCATTCTCCGGCAAGTGTTGAGCTTGCCAATTTTGCTGCTGCTGGCGTTGCCAGCCTGGGCGCAGCAGCCTGCAGCCTCTTCCAACCCGCAGGATACGGCCAAACAAGAGGTGGAAGTGGACCACGCCGACCTGTTTGAGTACATTCAACAGGGAGATACGGTGGTGCAAAAGCTCAACGGGAACGTCGAGCTGCGGCAGGATAGCATCTATATGTACTGCGATACCGCCAAAATAAAAAACCAGACTCAGGTATTCGCCAATGGAAGTGTGATCATTCAGCAAGGGGATTCCCTGAATGTTTTCTCCGATTCGGCGGCCTATAATGGCATTTCACGCATCGCCGAGCTATTTGGCGATGTTATCCTGGAAAAAGGAGCGCAACGCCTTTTTACCGACCGCCTCACCTACGACCTCAGCCAAAAACTGGCCACTTACCAAAATGGCGCAACGCTTACGCTAGACAGCACGCAGCTAACCAGTAAGAAAGGCTACTATTATGTAGATGAGAAGCAAATCTATTTCAAAGATAGTGTAGTGGTGATCGACTCTGCTTTTACCTTGCTTTCTGATACCCTGGGCTTTAATACCGAAACCCGGGTAGTGGATTTCCTCGGGCCTACCCTGATCGATGGCGATAGCACCCGCCTGTACTGTGAAGACGGCTTCTACGATACCGAAAACGAGGTGGCAGAATTTACCCAGAATGCGCAGTACCAAAAAGGAGAGCAAGTAGCCGTAGCCGATACGATCCGGTACGATGGTGAGCGTGATGTCTACATTTTGCGCGGCAACGCCATCTTCAAAGAAAATGAACGGGAAGCCACCGCTGACGTGATTGAATACAACCAAGGGGCAGACCGCACCGTGTTGTTCGGCAATGCCCGGTATAAAGACGACAAGCAGGATATCTCCGCTGACGAAATTACCTACGACGCCAAGCGGGAAACCTATGCCACCCGGGGCCGTTCCCTCATCAGCGACCCGCCCCAGTTGCTTTTGGCTGACCAAGTCGATTACAGCGAAGAACGGGGCATTGGGATTGCCACCGGCAACGTCATCTGGCGGGACACCTCGGAAGACCTGACCATTGTCTGCGACACTGCAGACTATGACCGCAAATCGGATTACCTCAAAGCCTTCGGGGGGCGCAACGGCCGGCCTTTGCTCATCACGATGGTCGACGGAGACTCCTTATTCATGGCATCCGATACGCTGCTGGCGCTACAGGACGTTTTCGATACCCTGATTGTTGAGACCGCCATTACTGTTGATACCCTGTTTGCTGATTCCCTGGCCATGGATTTTTCCATCGTGGATTCCCTTATTGCAGACACCCTCACTACGGAAACTCTTGTCTCCGACAGTGCCCGTCTGTTGCGAGCCTATCCCGATGTGCGCATTTACAAAAGTGACATGCAGGCCATCTGCGACTCCCTGTCCTACAGCACGCGGGATTCCACCTTCCGGCTGTTCCGGGAGCCCATCGTCTGGGCCGACACCTCGCAGTTTGATGCCGATACCGTCAATATTTTGCTCAACAACGGCAGTATTGACCGCATCTTTCTGCGCAATAATGCGTTGATTGTCAATTCTCCGGACGAGATCATGTTCAATCAGGTCAAGGGTAAGCACGTGACGGCCTTTTTCGAAGAAGAAGAACTTCGCCGCATGGCTGTAAACGGCAATGCAGAATCAGTCTACTATGCCTTGGATGAGCAGGGGGGCTACGTTGGGGTCAACAAGACTATCTGCAGTGAAATGATGCTGTACTTTGGCAACAACGAGGTAGAGAAAATCAAGTTTTATACTCAGCCCAAGGCCGAGATGCTGCCTATGGGCCAGGCCAATCACAATACGCTCAAGCTTGACGGCTTTTTTTGGGAAACCCAATACCGGCCCGACAGTCTGCCGGATCTGTTCAGCAAGGAGAAAAAACGGGTGCTGAAGCCCCTGCCCAAAGCTGCTGCCCCTGTTGCGGATTCTTTGGCGCAGGACAGTTTGGAAGTCCCCCCTTCCGCTATGGGGCTGGATGAGGAAGCAGAAGATGCTCCTCAAGGTCAGGATTTGCCTGTAACCCCAGCGGCACCTCCGGCACAGGGTTTACCCGTTACTCCAGCCACCCCCCATGGAGAGGGTTTACCCGTTACCCCAGCCACCCCCAATGGAGAGGGTTTACCCGGCAATGCCCCAGCTGCCACCACGGAGCAACCACCGACACCAGAAAAACAAAACGACGAGCAATAATTATGAAAAAGTGGATGGTATTCATTGCATGGTTTGGAATGGGCATTGGGCTGCTGGCCGCACCGTCTTCACCAAAACAGCTGCTGCAAGCCGGTCATGATGCCTACCACGACAAAGATTACGAAACCGCCATCAGCCGTTACGAAGCCCTCCGTGCCGATGGGTACGAAAGTGTAGGCCTCTACTACAACCTCGGCAACGCCTACTACCGCAACGGCAATCTGCCCATGTCGGTCCTCAGCTACGAGCGCGCCCTCCGGCTCGACCCCGCCAATGAACAGGTACAGTCCAATCTGGCTTTGGTACAGGAAAAACTAGAAGCTTCGAATATTCAAATCCAGCAATCGGGCGTCGTCCGAACCTGGCTTTCTGTGCAGCAGCTGATGCGCACCTGGGGCTGGGCAGTGCTCGGTCTCCTCCTGTTTTGGCTGGGCGTAGGCGGGCTGGCTGCCTGGCAGTTTGCGCCACAGCGCCGGCAGCGCAAAGCCGGTTTCCTGGCGGGTGTTACCGCCCTGTTCCTCTGCCTGTTGCCCTTCGGTTTTGCCTACGGTCGGGCGCAGCAAGAGTTTTACCACCACAAAGCCGTCCTGATGGCAGAAGAAACACCCTTGCATGTGGCTCCCGATGCCCAAAGTGAGCCTGTCCTGATCCTTTACGGCGGCGAGACTCTGACTATATTGGATGAAATCAGCGGCTGGTATAAAGTGGAGCTGAGTGATACGACGGTGGGTTGGCTGCCTAAGGATTTGGTGGCGGAGGTGTAGGAAAGCGTAGGCGCAGCCTGCTAAATTGGGGTTTCATTCAATAGGGCGTCGTAGCTGCAAGCTAGGAGGAGCGTTGCGCTTGATTGGGTGGGGTAAACTACGGGTAGCGGGGAGCGTTATGTTTGGGGTGGTGGTAAGCTACGACTAGCGGGGTACGAAATCGTAATGTAAGAGATTGATTAAAAAATTATGTCTAATTTTTCAGAAGAACAAAGAGCCGAGATGTTAAAACGGATCGCAGCAAGATCAGCTGCTGATAAGTCGTTGTCATCAAAGCCTGCAACCGAGATGTCTGCAAACCCCTAAGCACATCCTCCCTAAAAAGCGCTCCCATTAGGTGTAGGCTGTGCTTTGAAATAATTACATGCAGGAATCATTTTCATCATTAAACCGTTATCTTTAGATAACTACAATTTTATCAAGCTAAAGCAATAGTCATGGGCGTAGATCAGATTAAGGAGCGTTTACATCTTCGTATTGAGCAGGCCGATGAGAAGATACTTCAAGTGCTAGACGAACTGGCAGAAAGTCTGTTTAAAAACTATCAGCCGGATGCTCTGGAGCAAGCTCGTCAGGAGCGGATCGCCACTTATGAAGCGAGTCTCAAACCAATGACTAAAGAAGAACTTGTCGCCAGAGCCTTAGCCTCACAAGCTGATATCGAAGCTGGTCGTATTCATGATCTGGATGAAGTGAAAAGAACGTTGGGTTTATGAAACTGCGCTTCACGACCAACGCCAATCGACGGTTGAGGTAAATACAAGACTATCACACCGATAGGGGGAATCCTAAAAAAGGTCGTCGTATTGCTCGACAAATACTGGATAGAGCAAAAGAACTGGAAGACTTCCCTGAGCTAGGCCCTGAAGAAGAGTCTCTAAAGGAACTTAGGAAAAGGACACCGTTCACTGCTCGTTGGAACACTGTACAAGATCATTTACTTGTTAGCAGCACCGCTCATTATCATCACCGATATTTTTGATACCCGTCAGGATACGGACAAGATTAAGCCGTGAATCCCCCCGCTGCAAGTAGGCTGCGTCTACACGCCAGCCATCCGGTCGAAGTGAAAATACTAGCAGCTCCACCTTTGCTAAGCTTCGGCTGACGCCGTGCGCTGCGGCAATCCTGAAAATCAGTAAAGCCACGAATGACACGAAGAAACACGAATCGTGAAGGGCGCCAACATACAGATATCAGCAGTTGTCTAGCAATAATCGGGTAAGCAAAGTCACTTGATTATAGCATTTGCGGTGAATAAAGCGTATATTTGCCGCAAAAATAGCGGTGAATAGAGGTGCTTATATCCATCAACAATCAAATTGGCCGAATTTTATCTGGAATAATGAACGCTTAATCACCCTGTTGGGCAAAGTGAGAAATGCACAGGGCCGGTTAATCGGCAAGATGGAAAACCTGGGGTTTGACCTTCAAAATGAGGCAACCCTGGAATCACTCACCTTAGAAGTTGTGAAATCAACGGAGATAGAGGGGGAACACTTGAACTTAAATCAGGTAAGGTCTTCGATAGCGAAGCGATTAGGTATAGACATTGGAGGATTGATTCCAGTGGATAGAAATGTGGAAGGCATAGTGGATATGGTATTGGACGCTATAGAAAAATATCAGGAGCCACTAACGAAAGAACGGTTGTTCAATTGGCATTATGCTTTGTTGCCTACAGGAAGAAGCGGGATGTATAAAATATCAGTAGGAAAATGGAGAGACGACTCTAATGGGCCTATGCAGGTTGTCTCAGGAGCTATGGGTAAGGAAAAGGTACATTTTGAGGCGCCGCCAGCGAGTGAGATTGAAGGAGAAATGCAGCAATTTTTAAACTGGTTTAACAACGAGCGTAGTATAGACAGCATTTTAAAAGCAGGCGTGGCGCATATCTGGTTTGTTACTATTCACCCATTTGAAGACGGAAACGGAAGGATAACAAGAACAATAACTGATATGCTATTGACAAGATCAGACGGCGTTCGGCATCGGTTTTATAGTATGTCTGCACAAATTAGAAAAGAGCGGAAAGGGTACTACGAAATATTAGAAAAGACGCAAAAAAGCACGCTGGATATCACCGATTGGCTAGAGTGGTTTTTGAAATGTTTATTAAATGCATTGTCTGAATCAGATTCGGTCTTATCGAGAATACTATTTAAGCACCGCTTTTGGACCAGGAATGCTCAGTTGGATTTGAATGAAAGACAGATAAAAGTACTGGGCAAGCTACTGGATGATTTTTTTGGAAACTTGACGACGAAGAAATGGGCTAAAATCGCAAAATGTTCTTCCGATACGGCATTAAGGGATATTCAGGATTTGTTGAAAAAAGGAATCCTTGTTAAAGATAATGCAGGGGGGAGGAGCACAAATTATTTGCTGAAACCGATCGAATAGTAAACGCCAAAGATCACAACACAATACCCCTCACTTCACCGCCCTACAGCACCGCCTCCCGTGCCGCCTTCATCGGGATGCCAATACACTTCTTTTCCATGTAGGAAAGCATCTTCTCCATCAGCGCTTTGGTCTGATCATCGAGGGTGGCGACTTCCTTGTGAAAGACTTCGTTCATGGCGCGCTCCCTGACGGCTTTGATTTCGATGGGGACCTGCCGCATGGCCAGTTCGATCTGACGCTGCTTAATGAGGGCAGGCATTTGCTGTATGTACTCGTTGAGGACTTTATGGGCGCGTTCCACTTCGCGTTCGCGGAAAGCGAGGTTTTTCTTGGCCAGGTTACGCAGCCCTTCTACCTCTATGTAGTTCAAATCGAATTGCTCGACTGTAGATTCAGATACGTTATTGGGTATAGATAGATCAATGACGACTTTGCGCTTGCTATCCCCACGCAATAGTTTTTCGTAAAGATGAGAGGTAATGATAGGCTCCGTTGCCCCCGTGCATACAATCAGGCAGTCAAAACCTTGATCGTATTGATTGAGGGCACTGAGTGGCAATGCCTGCCCTCCAAGTTGGTCTGCCAACCGTTCTGCTTTGTCCAAGCTGCGGTTAAAAACCGTAATGTCTGAGAATTCGTATTTATTGAGGAATTTGCCTACTAACTGATTGGTCTGCCCCGCTCCGACGAGTAGCACCCGGTCGCTCTTATGGACATGTGCCTTAAGCATTTGCTGGAAGGCCAGGGAAACAACTGAGACGGGCTTGTCGCCAATGCGCGTACGGTTATACACGGCTTTGGCTGCCAATACAGCTTGTTGGAAAACCAGGCGGATATACTCTCCGCTTAGCCCCCAGTCGTGGCATTGCTCGTAAGCTTCCCGGATTTGCCGCAGGATTTGCCGCTCGCCAATAACCAGTGAATCAATAGAAGCAGCCACATCGAAGAAGTGCTTCAGGGCTTCTTCCCCCTGATGGTGATAAACAACGTCATTAAGCTCATCCAGCAGTTCAAGCGGCATATCCGGGTTGACACGCTGGAAGAAGTGCGTGATAAACCGTTCATCCACCTGCTGATCAGTGGTGAAGAAGTACATTACCCGGTTGCAGGTCGGCAAGTAGAACAGCTCATCCAATTGGAACTGCCCTTTTAATTGGCTCAGTTCCGACTTCAACGCTTCCTGGTCATCGACCTTCAAGACAAAATCGCGGATATCCTTGAGGTTGGTGCGTTTGTGTGTTACCGTAAGTATGTTGTACTTCGCCAGCATAAAGCCCTTAATTCAGTGTTCGGTTACAAAAGTAGGTTGAGGTATTAGTACCAATGTCACAAAACTGCAACAAGGTTAAACAAAACTATTTATGCCTCTAGATCAACAGTATGACATTTATCATGCTCCACCATCTCCTTACCAAAAAATGACATAATAAAAGAGAGGTTTTATGATTTGTAAATAGAGCGGATGCCTTGCAGCGCCTTGCTTCCGAAGCTATTCATAAATATCAACGTAAAGAATACGCCTGACGGATTGCCCCCGTTGTCAGGCTTCGGTCATAAAGCTGCACAAAC
>CAZNSK010000019.1:0-11129 GCA_964575505.1 uncultured Phaeodactylibacter sp. | reverse complement strand
ATACGCCTGACGGATTGCCCCCGTTGTCAGGCTTCGGTCATAAAGCTGCACAAACTATTTTGTTGAATATTTCACTACAGTAAGGCATTGGAGAAAATCTGGGAGATATCCTCCAGGTTCTGCTCAATACCCTGTTTTTTGAGCCATTCCGTGAATTGCTTTACCCGCTCGGGGTCCATGCGCCCCCAGGTGTGCTCGTCGCCGTAGTGGGCGTTGGTAAAAGTCTGAGCTTCCAGCAAATCGATACGCTCCCGGTCGTGCTTTGGCACATGAGGCGCGAGCAATTCTACCGCATCGCCAGGCTTGTTTCGGGCGTGCAGGAACCCCCGCTTGGTCGCCTGAAGGAAGGCGGTATACTGCGCCTGTCGTTCTGCCATCCGCTCATCAACGGCCAGCAGCACCGGTGAATAGCCGTAGGGGATACCGTAGTCGCCCATTTGGAAATAGCGCAGGCGGATACCTTGCGTTTTAGCCTCTACACCTTCCCAGTTTTGAAATACCCAGGTGGCGTCCGCCTCCTGCTCGAGCAGGGTATTCCAAATGCCCAGTTTGTCCGGGTAGCTTAACTGCAAATCGCCTTCGCCCCCATCGTTTTTGACCATTTGCTGTACGATTTTGTCTTCGTAGCGCGCACCGTAGGATGCATAGCGCTTGCCATCGAGTTCGGCGGGGCGCGTGATGCCGCTCTCCTCCCGGACCGCAATAGCGCTGACATCCTGCTGCAGTAAGGCTGCGATTGCTTTTGCTGCTACCGGCTTGTTCTTAGTCCGCAGGCTAATGGCACTTTCGGTGGGGGCGATGGCAAAGTCGGCTTCCCCCAGCTCCAGCTTTTTGGCCGGTGTCGTCTCGTAATTGTCCATAGCGGGGTTAATAATGCGGACGTTGAGGCCGAGGTCGCGGTAAAAGCCCAGGGCCTGGGCGACGAAAAAGCCGGTGTGGTTGGTGTTGGGCGTCCAATCCAGCGCGAGGGTAAATGCAGTATGTTCCATGATTTTTTAGTGTTCTCGGTTTCCGATAAAGTAGCTTTTCTACAACTACAGCCGGGTTGATGTTTGCTCGCAGGCTAAGGGCGCGGCAATTTTTGTGTCATCAGCCGGCCGCCGGTGCCCATTCAGGCTGAGCAACTATTTAATCCGAATCTGAGAAGCGGCATTGACGAACAGGGTGTTTCCGATTTCTTCATACCCCTCGAAAATCTCTGCACCCTGATGCCGTACCGGGCTATCCCGAAAGCCAATGATCGTCAGGTCTGCATCTTTAGATTTTTCCTTGATGATGGTTTTAGGGTCAATGTCAGGCTTGCGTGGGATGACCTCGATGTTGTGCTTGGAAATAGGCAGTTGCCCGGCCTCGATAAGGGCCGACAGGCGCTCCCGCTCGGCCTCCAGGTTGTCTTCCGGGTAAAGGGCGAAAATCTTGATGTACCCCCGGCTCCACTCCCGGTGCCCAAGAATGATATAGCCCAGCAGAATCATCAGGTTGGCATTCTCATAGTCGTTGGAAGTGATCCAGATGTGGATGCTTTGCTTGAGCCCGTAGCCCCGCTCCGTACTGCCAAGTATGACCAGGTCGAAGTCCACCGACTTAATGAGCTTAAAGTTGTCAACAATATCTTCGAGGTTGTGGGGGTTGGCCTTGCTGAATTCTACCAGCAGCAGGTTGTTTTCGGTCCCGGAAATACCGGGCAGCTGAATCACCTGCGCCACGGCTGAGGTGTAGGAAGGGCTGGTTAGGGTATCGATGTAGATATTGCTGTCGCTGGCTTCCGCCATTTTAATCAGCCGCGTTTTAGAGGCGCTGGCTTCCAGGTAAGTACTACGGGACAGGTAGCCATTGATTTTGTGGATATAGGTGCCAAAGCCATACCGCTGCGCAATCCACCGCAGCATATCGAAGGCCGCCAGGCGGTCGAAAGAGTGTTCTGAAATGCACACTGCTGAGGGGCGCCAGCTTCCCGTCTGTTCTTTTTCGGCTTTTTGCAAAAAGACCTGTAGCTGCCGGCTGATTTGAAAAATGACCCCCTGGAAGATGATAGCCAGGTTTTTCTTGTCGGGGTTGAAGCGGCTGACCAATACGTAAATGCCCACCATAAATAACAGGGCCAAAAAGGCATAACCGGCATTCATGAAAAACATCAGCCCGAAGCAGGCAATAGCACCAAAGAGCGAGATGTACCAGCGCGACCGGAAAGTGGGGCGGTAGGAAGGGTCGGCGGCGAAGTGCTGCAGGAAGGAAATCAGGCAAAGCGAGCCGTAGGTGACCATGAAAAACATGGAAATGATTTCCGCTACGGCGTCCAGCCCGCCTATCATAATGAAAAAGAAGGCCACGATAACGGTGATAACCGTAGCATTGAAAGGCTCATCGAGCCTGCCCCGCCCCCGGGACAGCCAGTAGTTGACCACTTTAGAAGGGATGAGCTGGTCGCGGGCAATAGCCTGTAGGGTGCGGGGCGCCACCAGAATGGAGCCGATAGCCGAAGAAATGGTAGCCGCCGCCAGGCCAACCGGCACCAGCCACCAGCCCTGCCAGGCAATATCGCCCATTACCAGGCGGCTGGTATCGGCCAGGTGCTCCGGGCTGGCAGAGCTTGCCAGCTTAAAGGCAATAAACACATATACGACCATGCCCGTAAGGGTCCCCGCCAGGGTGCCCAGGGGAATAGACCGCCCTGGGTTTTTCAGGTCGCCGGATAGCCCTACCCCTGCCGTCATACCCGTAAAAGCAGGGAATATAATGGCAAAAACGGTGAAAAAGCTAAGCGGCACAATGGGGTCGCCATTCCCTGCCTGCGGTGGTGTAGCTGGAGCCTGCCGCAGTTCCGGCACATTGGGGTTGGAAGGGGCCGGGCTGCCTACCGTATCGAGCTCGAGGGGCAGTGTTGCAGAGTCAATTGCAGGCTGAATAGGGCTGGCGGCGGGCTGCCGGTAGGATTGTACGTTGGCAAAGGGGTCCAGCGAGGTCTCCCTGGCGTACTCGGTTTGCCCGGCAAAAAAGGCCAGCAGAGCGATGAATAAAGTAGCGACAACAAAGTAAAGCATCTTGACCCCAAGGTCTGCCCCCTTTGATAGCACCACAATAGTCAGAGCAATCAGGGCCGGGATACTGACCGTTTGTTTCTTATCGATCAGCCATTCCACTGCCGGCGAAAAGTGATAGGTCTCTTTGAGGTATTCAATTAGTGGGGTAAAGGCTTCAGCAAAAGCAATGATGTAAAAAGCCACACTAATACCCTGGGAGAAGTATAAGGCAATGCCAATGGCAGAGCCGATGACCAGGCCGAAGGAACGGGATATGATGTAGTATTCTCCGCCCCCCTCAACTTTTTGATTGGTGGCAATTTCGGCAATCGCCATTGCGGTGGGGATGGTGACGGCGTGGCCGATGAGGATGATAGCGAGCGTACCCACAAGGCCCACCTGGCCCACGGCAAAGCCTAAGCGCAGGAACATGACTGCTCCCAGTATCGTAGAAATAGCCGTGAAGAAAACAGGGGCCGTTCCGAACTTACGGGCATTAGTGCTCATTTGCAATTGGCTTTAAGTCAGGCAATATACTCCTTGTCGAGTAGTTTGCAAAAAAAACTGTTTGGGCGGTAGACGTGCTATAGGGGGGCGGCCACCACAAAACGAATTATATTTGCGCCCATGCTTCATCCCACATCCTTCCAGTTTCAAGACAAAGGGCCCCGTCGATTGGGGTACGCCGGCATGGCCGCCCTGCTTTTGCTGGCCGCTTTCTTTTACCGGGAGCGGGCTTGGTTTCTGGATATTGCCTTTCAGACCTTCCTTATGATCAACGAGGGCACGGTGCAGGTGATGGTCAACCGGTTTGGGTCTGCCTTGGTGCAGTTGCTGCCACTGGCGGCAATCAAGCTGGAGGCGCCCGTAAAGGTGATTTCGCTGCTTTATTCGGTTTCTTTCCCGCTACTGTTCCTCTTGTTCTACACAGTGGCGGTCCGCTTGCTGCGCAATGATTACCTCGGATGGGCAATCGTGTTCCTGTACACGCTTATTGTATACGATGCTTTTTACTGGGCGACCTCCGAACAGCAGCAAGGGCTGGGTGCGGTCTTGGTCTTCTATGCCTACTGGCTGCGTTTTCCGCAGCAGGAGCGGCCGTGGATGTGGGTAGCCAGCGTTTTTTCGGTGGTGGCATTAGCGTACTATCACCCCCTGATCTTTATCAGCTTTTACTTTCTGTGGGCTTATTTTGGCCTGCACCTGTGGGCAAAGATTGGCGGGCGGGCGTACTGGGCCCTGGCTGGTTTGATGGCAGCGGTGCAGGGCACCAAATACTGGCTATCGGCGAATTGGTATGACAATGCGAAGTACAGTTCTTTTTCGGATAACCTGGTCCGGTATTTCCCCAATTATTTCGATTTGCCGGCGCATGCCAAGTTTTTGGATAATGCCCTGACGGTATGGTACGGCTTTCCGCTTTTTCTGCTGTTCATGACGGGCTTCTATATGTACCGCAGGCGCTGGTTGAAGCTAGGGCTGGTGTGGGGTACCTGCCTGGGTTACCTGATGCTCCTGCATATCGGCGCCCCGGAAAGCAGTTACCGCTTCTATGTGGAAGTCAATTACATGGCATTGAGTATCTTTGTAACGGTACCCTTTTTATTTGAAGTGGCACCCCTGATGAAAACCCGCGCCCGCCTCGGGCTATTAGCCGGGTTGCTCGCCCTGCGGCTGCTGAGTATAGCTTGTCACCATCAGCCCTTTGAGGACCGCTGGCGGTGGGTGGCCCAACAGCTGCAGTCGCAACCGGCCGGCAGCCGCTTCTACCTGGAAGAGGAGCGGGCGCCCATGGATACCCTGCTGATGAGTTGGGGCGTGCCCTACGAAAGCCTGGTCATCACCGCAGCAGGGGAGGGGCCGGTGAAGACCCTGTTGGTACACCCGGATTTGAAGAGCCTGGAAGCGAGCCTGGAAGCAGATACGAACTTTGTTACGCCTTTTAAGGCATACGTTATACAAAAGCTTAACCCTACCTATTTCCAACTCGGCAAAGGCGTTTATCAGCCCCTGCAGCGGGCTCCCCGCCAGTAATTCAAGCCAATAGAAAACTGAAATCTGACGTGGGACCGACGGATTATTAGGGTTGAGATTCGTAACCTTTGCTGCCACGGTTCATTATGAGCACACACAAAAACGGAAGTATGAGAAAAGCTTTATCCTTATTTTTGTCCCTAACTTTCCTGTTGCCAGCCTTCCTTCACGCCCAGCGCAATTGCGGTTCTACCGAATATATGGAACTGCAGCACGAGCTGCACCCCGGGCTGGAAGAAAAGCGGGAGCAGATTGAACGGCACACCGCCCGGGTGCTGTCCCAGCCACAGATGCGCTCAGCCAACGGGGTGATCACCATCCCCGTAGTGGTGCACGTAGTTTATAACGGTGCTTCAGAAAATATCAGTGAGGCGCAAATCCTGAGCCAGATTGATGTCCTGAATGAAGATTTCCGCCGCCAGAACCCGGATGCGGCGAATACGCCGGCCGACTTCCAGCCTATAGCAGCAGATTCCGAGTTTGAATTCTGCATGGCCAGTGTAGACCCCCAGGGCAATCCCACCAATGGCATCACCCGGACCTCGACGAATGTCTCTTCTTTTATACCCAACAACAACGTAAAATTTACCTCCAGTGGCGGGCGGGATGCCTGGCCCGCATCGGATTACCTCAATATCTGGGTTTGCGACATTAGCGGGGGTATTTTGGGATACGCTCAGTTTCCCGGCGGCCCTCCCAGTACGGATGGTATCGTTGTAGACTATCTCTACTTTGGCACCATCGGAACGGCTTCGCCCCCCTTCGACTTAGGCCGCACCGCTACGCATGAGGTAGGGCACTACCTCAACCTGCGCCATATTTGGGGCGATGGCAATTGTAATGTCGACGATCAGGTAGCAGATACCCCCCGTGCTGGCGGCCCGAATTACACCAGCGGCAACTGCACCTACCCAGGGCCAAACAGCTGTATCATCGGGCCCAACGACCTGCCGGATATGTTCCAAAACTATATGGACTACTCCGATGATGATTGCATGAACCTCTTTACTCTGGGGCAAAAGGCGCGGATGCGTGCCCTGTTTCAGCCCGGGGGCGCTCGGGTAAGCCTGCTCAACTCTGCCGCCTGCGGCACGCCCACCCCGCCCACCTGCGATGATGGCCTGCAAAACGGCGATGAGGAAGGGGTGGACTGCGGCGGCTCCTCCTGTGAACCCTGCCCTTGTTATACCACCAACCTTAATCTGTCCATCACGCTCGACGATTTTCCGCAGGAGACTTCCTGGGTGGTAACTGATGCTTCAGGCAATACCGTAGCATCGGGAGGCACCTACGGTAGCCAGCCCGACGGGTCTACGGTGAATGTCGATTTTACTTTGCCGGAAGGCAACTACACGTTTGCCATCTTTGATTCCTACGGTGATGGTATTTGCTGCAGCTACGGCCAGGGTGCCTATACGCTGGCTGACGACACCGGAGCAGTCATTGCCAGTGGGGGCGCTTTTGGCAGCCTCGAGGCTACGCCATTCTGCACAGAGGGTATCACTGCAACCTGCGATGATGGCCTGCAAAACGGGCAGGAAACGGGCGTCGACTGTGGCGGCCCGGATTGCCCGGATTGCCCGACTTGCGATGACGGCATTCAGAATGGGCAGGAAACGGGCGTCGACTGCGGTGGCCCGGATTGCCCGGATTGCGTATTGATATGCAGCGAACCGGTCGATTTGAGTGTCAGCTTTGTCACCGCGACTTCCGCTATTTTGGCTTGGGAAGGCCCGGCTAATGCGATAGGGTATGAAATTGCCTATAACCCTGTGGGCGGCGCGGCCAGCTTTATCGACTTGTCTGCTACTACCTATACGCTTACCGGCCTTACGCCCGGCCTGGCTTATGAATGGGGCGTCCGGTCGCTGTGCTCCCGCGAAACCTCTGATTTTGCCATCGGCCCGGTGTTTACGACCAAGGGCGACGGTGGCTGCCCGGACAGCGATGCGGATGGGGTTTGTGATGAGGAGGACCAATGCCCGGGCTTCGACGACTCACTCATCGGTACAGCCTGCGACGATGGCAACGCCTGTACCGAAAACGATATCATCACGGAGGATTGCACATGCGCCGGCACCCTGTCGGACGAAGACAACGATGGCGTTTGCGATGCCGAAGATCAGTGCCCGGGCTTCGATGATGCCCTGATCGGCACGGCTTGCGACGATGGAAGCGACTGCACGGAAAATGATGTCATTACCGAAAACTGCGAATGCGCCGGTACGCCCGTTGACCAGGACAACGATGGGGTTTGCGATGGGGAAGACCAATGCCCGGGCTTTGATGACACCCTCATCGGTACAGCCTGTGACGATGGCGATGCCTGTACGGAAAACGATATTATCACCGATGACTGTGAATGTGCCGGTACCCTAATTGATAGTGATAATAATGGCGTTTGTGACTTGGATGAAGCCGATTGTACCGCTCCGGTCAACCTACAGGCTGCAAATATTACCGCCAATAGTGTAGTGCTGAGCTGGTCGGCGGTTGCGGCGGCCAATGAATATTTGTTGCAGTATCTGCCAGACGGCAGCTCTTCTATAGTTTCCATCAATGTGGCAGGCAACAGCTATCTGCTCACCGGGCTATCGCCCAATACTGGTCACCTGTGGCGGGTACGCGCCCTTTGCGGGGAGGAAAACTCGCCTTTCTCCACCATTGAGTCCTTTACGACGGCTTCGGAAGGCTGCCCGGACACGGATGGCGACGGCGTATGCAATGCAGAGGATCAGTGCCCGGGCTTTGACGACGGCCTGATCGGCACACCCTGCGACGATGGGGAGGCCTGCACCGAAAACGACGTCTTTACGCCCGATTGCGAATGCGCCGGCACTTTAATCGATGCCAACAATAACGATATTTGCGACCTTGACGAAGGCTGCCCGGACGCGGATGGCGACGGCGTATGCAATGCAGAGGATCAGTGCCCGGGTTTCGACGACAACCTGATCGGTACACTCTGCGACGATGGGGAGGCCTGTACGGAAAACGACGTCTTTACGCCCGATTGCGCATGCACCGGCACCTTAATCGATGCCAACAATAACGATATTTGCGACCTCGAAGAAGGCTGCCCGGAACCCACCGGCCTGAATGCGCAGCTGCTGTCTCCGACGGCCGCTCAGTTCTCTTGGAATACCGTGCCCAATGCGCTTGCTTACCGCTTTCAGTACCGGCCAATCGGCGGGCAGGGCGTCTCAGTTGATTTGACGACGACCAGTTATACCGTGACCGGTCTACCTGCCGGGGCGACGGTGCAGTGGCGGGTGCGTGCCCTTTGTGGCAACGAGAGCTCGGGTTTCGTCATTGGCCCTCCAGCTGTGCTGAACGATGGCGCGAGGGCTGCCGTAGCCTCAGCCGGGTTTGAGCTTTTCCCCAATCCTACTTCCGGAGTATTTACGGTTACGCTGCCGGAGACAGCCGGGGCAAGCTATACCATTACCGTACGCAACGCCATGGGGCAGCAGCTGTATCAGACTGTGGTCAACAAGCCGCAGTTGCAGGTTGATCTGCGTGGATCATCCGTCCCTGCTTCTATCTTGTTTGTAACGGTACAACAGGCCGGGCAGGCGCCGGTAACGAAACGGTTAGTGTATAATGGCTACTAGTGCGACTAGTCCGAAATAGCACAGCGTATTTCACGCTTGGGCGCCCTGGTTTTACTGGGTTTCTTCGGTTAGTCATTTCTGAAACACTCCACTAGTGGATTGAGCCGTAGATGCTTGACAGTTTACGCCCAGCACCGGTAAGTGCTCAAGCGTGAAAAGACGGTCAAACATTTCGGTCTAGTCGCACTAGCCCTAAATAACAGGGCGTAGTTCACACTTGGTTTCTACGTTGATCACTTCGGAAACATTCCAACAGGGGCCGAGTCGTATTGCCATTGGCTATAATCCCCCAATTGCTGGCCAGCAGTTGGGGGATTTTAGTACCCGGTACCCTTTCATTATCTTTAGAGCCGGAACAGTACGGCATAGGAAGCGCAAAATCTTATAAAAAATTGTTTCTGACAACCATCCGCTTATCCACCACGGGCTGCGGCAGCGGCTTGCCGTCCCGGAACCAAAACTGCACCCATTCCGTTTTAGGGTAAAGCAAAGTCATCCATGAGCAAACTCCGCCAATTGCTGAACCGAATCTTTAACCGCAAGCCAGAGGAAGCGGAGCCAAAAAGCATTTGGGAAGAAATCAAAGAGGAGTTGCGCAAACGGCTTGTCGGCTATTCGGCGACCTTTATTTTCTGGGCGATAGGCCTCCTCATTTTCTTTATGGGCGGATATATTGTCTACGACCGCATTCAGGAAGCCAAAGACCGCAAGCGCAATTACCACGAGGTTTGCATCGATGGCTACGTGCTCGATACCTACAAGGGGGAAGGGCTGAATGCAGCTAGCATTCACATAGAGGGCGACCCTGAGTGGACGACGGTATCCAATACGAGCGGCTATTTCCGGATTTGCATCACCCTCCCCAAAACACAGCGCGCGGTCAATCTCACTATCGAAAAAACAGGCTATGTCCGCCAGAAGTACGATAAAGTGGCCGTGCCGGATAACGAAAATGCCCGCCGTAATGTCCAGCATTTTAACCTCACAAGTGTTAAAAAAGCCCGGTCAGAGCCTTTGTTGAACTGATTTTGCGTTTATCTATTGACAATGTAACTGTATTGCCCTATCTTACGGCGTGACACCTAAAATACCTGGTGCGTCTAATCCGGTTGCCTGATTTGCCGGACTGAAAATCATTAGCAATTATGGATCAAACCACCAGAGACTAAACCGAGACATCCCAATGGCTTCGAAAAACTCCCTCCTCACCATCACGGTCTTACTTGTTGCCGCTTGGTTCGTTTGCTCTGCACTCAACCAGGGAGAAACCACCTACGTCATCAAGGCAAAGTTTGATGGCATTTATGGCAATCCCGCCGGGGCAAGTGTCTTTATCACTCAGCAGCGCGGCATTATATCTGATTTTGCCCACAGTGACCAATACCATTCCTGCCTGCTTGGTAAAGGCGGGGTGCTCAATACCGAATTCAGTGGTGTCCCGAACCGGGAAACTTATGTGTATATTATAAAGGATGGGTTTGTTCCGGCCCGGTATTCTTTCATGCTGCGCGACCCCGAGCAAGACCAGGAAATGGGCGAAGTGGCTTTGGTTAGTTATCCCAAGGGAGAACAAGTGTCAGAAGCCAATGCCGAAGTACCCTGTAACGGGCAAATTGCCGACAATTCCAAATTGCTGCAAGTACAGTACCTCGAAAACTTCCGTCCGGTCAAGGACTTTCACTGCGAGGATGACAGCCACACTATTGTCTTTGAAGGGCATCTTATACAATCCGGGCAGCACGTTTACGACCGGGATTTTTCCATTCTATACCCGCCCAATCAGCGCTTCGGGCTCGTTCGGCAAACTGGCAATGGTAAGTAGGCGGAAGTTGTGGCGCCGGCCCTCCTGACTTTAGCCTCGGCATCAGGCTGAGCCGCCTGATGATCATCCCGCCTTTTCTTAAGCTGGACAACAGGTTCCTCTAAATTGGCTAGTGGATTAGCTGCAAATTTTTGGCTCTTACAACTCTGGTATCCCAACTCCTAGCGTGTATACCCAATACGATAACCTGAGTTGCATAGCCACTTATTAGGACAAGCATGTATGCTTGGTTCCCGGGATTGGCAGAATTGTGGAGGCAAATGTCAGAATAATGAGTTCAGGTTAAACTAGCTTTGTGTTATCAATGAGTATCGGTTATGTTACGACTTATCCCATGCCAAGATAAGTTGTGTCGTCTATCTCTGCCTAAATTACCCATTCCCCCCATTCTTCATGCCGCAAGTAGTGGCTGTACCAGCCGAACTCATCTTTTTTATCTGGTTGATGGTTCGGAGGTATTCCAGATTCACAAGCCCAAAAGGGCACCGGCAAGGTTGCGCTCTCCGGGTGTGACCGGGCGTTAGCGGCTGTCGTCAGTTCAGGCATACCAGCTTCCCAACAAAAAAATCAATCTGTTCAAAGCAGCTAAGGAATGAGGAATAAATAAATCGCGCTTTTGACCGAGGAGATTTTGTTCCA
>CAZNSK010000018.1:0-60895 GCA_964575505.1 uncultured Phaeodactylibacter sp. | reverse complement strand
ATTCAGCGAATTGAGCCCCTTTTTTCGAAGTGTCATCGTAAACTCACGCTAGTCGAAAAATACCGGAAAAAGCTGATGCACTTGCCGATGTACTTTCAGCGCAGCCTGATGGAAGACATAGCCTGGGAAGCCCGGTTGATCGGCATCAAAGGGGCACGCGGGGCAGGCAAGACTACCCTCCTCCTGCAACGCATCAAAAGCCAGTACCCGGATAGTGCCCAGGTATTGTACGTAAGCTTGGATGACCTGTGGTTTGCGGAACATCGGCTGGTTGAGCTAGCCGGCCACTTCGTCAGGCAAGGAGGGCGCTACCTGTTCCTGGACGAAGTGCATAAGTACCCCGACTGGTCCCGGGAAATCAAAAATATTTACGATGATTACCCCGAGCTACACATCGTTTTTACCGGTTCTTCCCTATTAGAAATCCTGAATGCCCGGGCCGACCTCAGCCGGCGAGCAGTGATCTATCAAATGCAGGGGCTGTCCTTTCGGGAGTACCTCCATTTTGCGCACGATAAGGTATTTCCGACATGCAGCCTGGATGACCTTCTGAGCCGCCATGAGGAAATCACTGCCGGGATTGTCTCCGCCATCCGGCCTTTAGCTTATTTCAGGGATTACCTGGAGTCGGGCTATTACCCCTTTTTTAAAGAAGTACCTGATTTGTACCCGCAGCGGCTGTCGGAGGTCGTCAACCTGATCTTGGAAGTTGAGCTGCCTCAGCTCCGGAAGGTAGATGTAGCCTGGATACCCAAGCTCAAGCAGCTCTTGATGATCATTGCAGAGTCTGCTCCCTTCAAACCCAATATCAGTGCATTGAGCACCAAGATCGGGATCAACCGGGAAACCCTGCTGGCTTACCTGCACCACCTCGCGGAGTGCGGGCTCACCCGTCATTTATACAGAGAGGGCAAGGGCATAAGCCGGCTGCAAAAGCCAGATAAGATTTACCTGGAGAATACCAACCTGTCGTACACGCTACGCCCATCGCAGCCCGATATCGGCACCGTAAGGGAAACGTATTTTGCCAACCAAATGGCCTACCAGCATGAACTGAGCTACCCTAAAACCGGAGACTTCCTCGTCGGCCAGCAATATCTTTTTGAGGTTGGTGGTGCCAATAAATCCGAGAAGCAACTCGCGGGCAAGCCCGGTTACCTGGCCGTCGACCACATTGAGCTGGGTTACCAAAACAGGATCCCGCTGTGGCTTTTTGGTTTTCTGTATTGAGGATGCGCAGAAAGACAAGAGGTGCTCGCAGCAAGGCGTAACGCCAGGGCGCACCCCAAAGCCACCTCATCGCCGCCCTATCCCAAGGAACGTAGCGTACCGCTCCGATTTTAATCGGAGCGTCGCTATCGCCGCGTGAACCCCAAATCCCCAGCCGCCTCCGCGGGCCAGGCATAGGATTGGTTAACGCCACGAGGCAACGAAGCCACGAATCGCAACGCGAGCGGGCGCACCACAACACCACAACACCTACTTAACAAACGAAGCCACCCCCTGCTGCCCTCCCGCACCCAGAACCTGAAGCTGATAGTGCCCGGCGGGCAAGGCCGTGGCATCAACGCGGGCCGGCCCTTCCACCCACTGCCCTTGGCGCAGCAACTGCCCACCGGCACTCCAAAGCTGGTAGGTGACCGGGAAGCGTATGCCTTGCAGGCCGACCCGGGCCGAAGCGGTAGCCGGGTTGGGGAAGACGCGTAAGACGGCGGGTTGACCTGCCGTTTCCGTTGCCGTTAGCTCATCTACCACCCGGAATTGCACCGGTACAAAAGTCGCCAGGCCGTGGCTCAAATCCTTGGCTTTGAAGCCCAAGATGTAGGGCGTTTCCCGCTGGTCTTCTGGCTCTACCGTCCAGGTGAAGGCCTCCGTGGGCTGGGCCCCGGCTGTGGTGTCAAAGGCCGCCGGGGTGCTGAAAAACTCAAACAAACCGCCTGCTGCGGTAAGCTCTACTTCTTGTCCAAAGGGGAGGCTTTCTGCGACCGCCTCCAGGTCGACCTCATCACCAATGAGGACTTCCTGGACCGGAGCATCGTCGCTTAAAGTCAGCAGCGGTGGCAGCGCCATGAGGTCTTCCACCTCAATGAGCATGTCGCGGGTTACCTGGCCCCAGAGAATGCCATCCCGATAGGTCGTGACGGTCAGGTTGACCAGGTAGAGGCCCTCCTGTTGGGGCGCATCCCAGATGATTAGACCGGTGGCGGAATCGAGGTTAAGGACATTATTAGACCCGGGGTTGATGTTGGTGGGTTCTACTATTCCGGGCAAAGGCACGCCATTTTCATTCAATGGTATAGACCAGGAATGGACGACCTCATCCCCGTCTTGGTCGAAGGTAGCAGGCAGGTGGGTAAATCGTGCATTGACGTTGGCAGGGTCCAGCATGGGGTACTCGTAGAAAACAGGGCTGTATTGCGGGCTGTCGGAGGTGGTTACTGTTGCTGTCGATTCAACGTGGAATAGGACGGGATTGGAAGGGGGAAGGTTTAGAATATTTGGGACCCGGTTGGGCAGGGTCACCGACAGGGTGTATTGTTCGGCGGCGCTGTAAGTATGGGTCTGAGTATAAACGCCTAACAGGAGGTTGTCGGTAAGCTGCTCCCCGTCGGGCAGCCCATTGTTGTCTGCATCAATGCCATTGGTCAGTAAAGCAGTGCTGCAGCTGCCATCTCCCCAGCATAGGGCCAAAGAGTCCGGTACAGTGCCCGCGGCGGCTGGCTTGAAGTAGAGGTAGACAGTAGTTTCCAGGGTTAAGGGTGCCGTTTGCCGAAAGGTGATTTCGCCCCCCTTGATGGAGGAGGCAGTGGTGGAAAATGCGAAGCCTAGCAAGGCTAAAGCGAGGAGTATCTTTTTCATGGTGGTCGGTTTAGAAATTGGGGTTTACTGTTTGATGAAAGGTTGTTGCAAGACTTTGCCGGCAGCATTAGTCAGCGCCAATACGTACCAGCCGCTGGGCAGCGATGGGATGCTCAGGCGGGGCTGCCTGGCCGGCGGAGCGCCGGACTGCACAATCTGGCCGGCGGCATTATGGATGCGAAAAGCGGTGGGCTGAAAACCTGCGGGCCATTCGATCTGAATAGAGGCGGTGGCTGGGTTAGGGAAAAGCTTTAAAGCCTCCCTCCCCGGCAGGGGCGCAGTTGAAGTCAGTTGGTCCACCACCCTGAACCGGAGGGGGGTGAGGCTAGACAGGCCAATGGGGTTGCTGTCGTCCCGGGCTTTGAAAACGATTT
This sequence comes from uncultured Phaeodactylibacter sp., assembly GCA_964575505.1. Classification (GTDB taxonomy): domain Bacteria; phylum Bacteroidota; class Bacteroidia; order Chitinophagales; family Saprospiraceae; genus Phaeodactylibacter. Next base: position 57,662 of record CAZNSK010000018.1, on the reverse strand, counting down.
GGTAAGGGGCTTCCCGCTGGTCCTCCGGCTCCACTACCCACTGGAACGTACCGATGGGCTGAACAGCCGGATTGAGGGAGTCAAAGGTAGCCGGCGTGCCAAAGTATTCAAACAACCCGCCTGTGCAAGTCAGGTGGACGGGGCTGCCGAAGGGCTGGCTCAGGGCGGCGGCGTCTATCGTTATGGTATCGCCTACCAGCACTTCCTGTACGGGCGTAGGGTCGCTAAGGCTAAGCAAAGGCGGAGCCGGAGCTTCCCCACCGCAGAAGACAGACATATCCCGGATCACAATATCCTGCAGGGCCCCATCCCGGTAAGTGGAGACTTCAATAGCAAAGACATACTCTCCAGCATGTGGCGTTTCGAATTGAAGGACACCGGTTACCGGGTCAATGCTGATATTGTAAAAGGAATCCTCGTAGTTAGGGACCAGCAGGTTGACATCCTGATAAGGCGTAATTAACCGGTAAGCGATGCTGTCCCCGTCGGGGTCAAAGGCATTGGGGGTATGCCGGTAGGTATAAGAAACCGCAGCCCGGTCGATAACGAGCGGTTCGTACAAAATGGGGCTGTGGTTGGGCGTATTGTCGTTGGTAACCGTAACCTGAGATTGCACATGGAAGCGCACTTGCTCAGAATTGGGGAAGTTGACGTTCAGAATACCGCCGTTGCGGTTGGGGTCGGTAAGGCTAATTGTATACGTGCCCGGTGCGTCATAGGCATGCTCCCAGCCGTAAATGCTCAGTTTGGCATCAGTACCGGGAATGGGTTCGCCATCCGGCAGTCCATCCCCATCGACATCCGGCCCATTAATCCGGGTCACCTTGTTACAGTTGCCATCGCCCCAGCAAATGACCAATGTATCGCGATTAGCAGGCATGTTCACCGCTTTCTGATAGAGGTGGGCTTCCGCCCGGACGGTCAGCGGGCCAGTCTGTTGAAAAATGATTTCGCCGCCTCGGTTATGGGTAGCATTTAAGAGCAGGGCAAGGCATAGCCCTGCTATGGTAAGTACAATTGATTTCATAGCTTGATGATTTGAATGGCGTAATTTCCTTAAAATATGGGAAATTGGGCTCAGAAGCAATTTAGCAATGTCCGGGAAATCCTTATTTTGGGGCAATTGCAAAATAGCTTACCATATGAAACACCTCTTCCCCGTTTTTCTGCTCACTATTCTTTGGGCCGCAGGCTGCACCCCGGCTGTTGAAGAAGAACAATCGCCCCTTGTTGGACAGCGGGAAGACCTGGACGCCACTGCCACCCGTCCGCCCAGCCCGCCATTGGCGGATACCCTGCACGAAGCCTATGCCCAATACCGCGAGCCTTCCATCACCGATCTGCGCTTTAAGCACGAGGATATTGTGGCTATCCTGGACAGCCTCCCGGCAGCTTTCGCCATTACGGAGCTTGGGCAATCCGTAGAGGGCCGCGCCATCTACGAGGTGCAAATCGGCGACGGGCCGGTGCCTGTACTGCTGTGGTCGCAAATGCACGGCGACGAGCCCACTGCTACCATGGCGCTAATGGATATTTTTCGTTTTTTTCAGGCTTCCGGCGATGGCTTTGACTCGCTGCGCACCCACCTGCTCAGCCGGTTGAGCCTGCATATCATCCCGATGCTTAACCCCGACGGGGCGGCCGAATTTGAGCGCCGCAATGCCCTGGGAGTCGACCTCAACCGCGATGCGCTGCGGCTGCAAAGCCCGGAGTCCAAAATCCTGAAAACCGCCCGCGACCGCACCCAAGCGGTTTGGGGGTTCAATCTGCACGACAAAAACCGGTACTACGCAGCAGGCGATAGCCCCGAGACGGCCTCTGTTTCCTTTCTGGCCCCTGCCTTCAATGCCGATAAGGATATCAACGAAGGGCGGGGCGACGCCATGCAGCTTATTGTGCTCATGGATGAAGTCCTGCAACAGTATATCCCCGGCAAAGTCGGCCGGTACGACGATACTTTCGAACCCCGCGCCTTTGGGGACAACATCCAGAAATGGGGCACCAATACCATCCTGATCGAAAGCGGCGGGCTGAAGGGGGACCCGGAAAAGCAATACCTCCGCCAGCTGCATTTCACCATCCTGCTGGCAGCCTTTGACGCGATTGCCAGTGGCGCGTACGAAGACTGGCCCCGGGAAGGATACGAGGCTATCCCCTTCAACGACGGGGGGGCTTTCCATGACCTGATTGTCCGGAAGGCGACCCGCATGTACGATGGCCAGCCTTACCTTACCGACCTGGCCTTCCGCCACCGCGAGGTGGAGTACAACAGCTACCGGGATTATTATCCGCGGGCGAGTATTTCCGACCTGGGCGACTTGTCGACCTACTACGGGTACGAAGAATTGGACGCTACCGGCTACACCATCGTGCCTGGCAAAACGCAGCAGGAAGTAGTGCCGGACCTCAGCGCCCTGCGGGAAAAAGACATCCGCCAACTGCTGCGGCAGGGGGTTACCACCTTTCAAATGGGGGATTTGCCGCACCGGAGCGTTTATGCTCAATGGCCAGTAGAGCTGGTGAATGCCGGCAAGCGCCCCGCCAATAACATCCGACTGTACGGCAACCCCAGCTTTTTGCTGGAAAAAGACGGGCAATTGGACTACGCTGTGGTCAATGGCTTTGTGTACGATTTGCGGGAGGCTGCTCCTATTTTTGACTTACCCTAAAAACGGATTATGCGCTATCTTTTCACAGGTTTTTTGGCCCTTGCTTTTCTGCCCCTCAATGCCCAGTCTATGGACCTCCCCGACACCCTGCCCTACCGGCAATTACCCGAAGCCCCGGAGCAGTACACGGCTAGTACCGTAGCTGCCCGGATGATTGACGGGCTGGGGTTCCGCTACTATTGGGCGACGGAAGGCCTGAACAGCACCGACCTGGCTTATAAGCCGAGCGAAGAAGGGCGGACTACCCTGGAGACCCTTGAGCACCTCCACGGTTTGTCTACCATGATCGCCAACAGCGCGCTGCAGCAGCCCAACATCCGGCCAAGCCCGCCCGCCGATTTATCTTACGAAGCGCTCCGGGCAGCGACCCTCCGGCAGCTCAAAGCGGCGAGCGACCGCCTCCGGTCAGCTTCGACCAATGACCTGGAGCAATTCGATATGATTTTTGAGCGGGAGGGGGCGGAATCTACAGTCCCCTTCTGGTATCAGCTCAACGGGCCAATTGCCGATGCCCTGTGGCACGTGGGTCAGGTAGTGGCGTTCCGCCGGGCTTCCGGTAACCCCGTATTTCCGGGCATTAGCTGGTTTCAGGGCAAAGCGATGGATAAATGAAGCAGGGGGTTGTTGTTGGAGCCGGGGTTTCGGGGCTGACTACAGCGGTGGTTTTGCAGGAAGCGGGCTATGCGGTTACCATTTACACCCGGGAGTTGCCCGCCGCTACTACTTCGGCGGTAGCCGCTGCCATCTGGTTCCCCTACGCGGTGGAGCCGGTTCAGGCGGCCAACCGTTGGAGCGCAGTGTCCTACCGCGTTTTCGAAGCCCTTTCGCAGACGCCCGGCACCGGTGTAAGCATGAACGATTTTCTGGTACTCACCCGCCCCGGGCTCGATAACAGCTGGCGGGAGGAACTGCCGCCGGGGGCTGTCCGCACTGCCCGCCCGCCCGAACTGCCGCCGGGCTACGAAATGGGCTACCTTGCCCGGGTGCCTTTGGCGGATACGCCGGCCTATTTGCCCTATCTTTTAGGACGCTTCCGCGAGGCCGGCGGGCGGCTGGAGCAAAAGACAGTGCATGACTTATCCGACTGCCTGCTGGAAGCTGACTTCCTCGTCAATTGCAGCGGCCTGGGAGCCCGGCCCCTTTGCCAGGATGATACGGTTTACCCCATCCGCGGGCAGGTGGCCCGCATAGAAAAGACGGCTGCCGTACAGTCGATGGTCGATTCCATGGACAAGGGGCGGCTGGCTTACGTTATCGAGCGTTCAGATGGCATCATCCTCGGCGGCACGGATTACGACCACGATTACAATACCAGGCCTGACCCTTCCGACACTGCCATTATTCTGGACCGCTGTGCCCGCCTGCAGGAAGGGCTGAGGCAGCCCCGGGTGCTGGCGGCAGCGGCGGGCTTGCGCCCTATGCGCCCGGCTATCCGCTGCGGTTGGGAAGCGGGCCGGCCGGTCTTTCACAATTACGGGCACGGTGGGGCAGGGTTTACGGTCTCCTGGGGCTGTGCGGAGGATGTGGTCCGGTCGGTCAGGCAGGCGTTCGGCCCGGCGGTTTAATGCGCCAGTGGATTGAGTCGTGAATGCTTCCCGATAGCCATTTGGGTAGCACCAGCAAGTAACTAAGCCTACTGCCTAAATTCAGGATTCAGCAGAAAAGCAGTATCTGTCAGCGTATGCAGAAAAGCTTTTAGATCCGACAGCTCTTGGCCGGACAGCTGAAGGGGGCGGATACGGTCATCTTTATTGGGATGGGCAGAGCCACCGCGGTTGTAGTGCTCGAGGACGGCTTGCAAGTCGGTCAGGCTGCCATCGTGCATGTAGGGGGCCGTGCGGGCAATATTGCGCAGGGTAGGCACCCGTAACCGCCCATCGTCCTCCGGCAAGCCGGTGACGCGGCGCCGGCCGCCATCCGTATAGGCCTCGTATAAGCCGTTGTTAAAGAAGCCATTTTCTGTGAAGTTGAAGCCGCCGTGGCAGGAGCTGCACTGTGTCCGTTCGCTAAAGAACAATTGCCGGCCACGCGCTTCGGCGGGGCTGAGGGTGTAGGTTCCCTGCAAATGCTGGTCGTACCGGCTGTTGGCGCTGATCAGGGTCCGCTGGAAAGCGCCCAGGGCTCGTGTAATGGTGAATGGGTTGGCGGGCTCCCCGTAGGCGCGCTGAAAGGCCATAGCGTAGCTGGGGTCAGCGTTCAGTCGGTCGGCAGCGGTGAGCACGGACAGGCTCATCTCGGCGTGGTCCTCGATGGGTACGAGGGCTTGCAAGTCCAGTTTGGGCACGCCCCCGTCTTTATTGACGGCCGTGAGGTAAGCAACATTGGCCAGGGTGGGAGCATTGCGGAAGCCAAGGCGGCCCTTCACGCCCGGGCTGATGGCTAGGTCATGGGCAAAAGCCAGGGCTTGTTTGTGGCAGGATTCGCAGGTGACAGAGGAGTCGACGGAGAGGGCGGGTTCGTAAAACAGGCGCTTGCCCAATGCGACACGGGCTTCCGTAAGGGCATTGTCTTGCGGCAGCTCGGGGTAGGGGAAGTGAGGGGGGAGCTCCAGCTCGTAGGGCGTCTGGCCGACGAGAGTAGCCTCGGGCTTTTTGCAGGCGGCGAAGGCCAGCAGAAGTGCCAAAGGGATGAGATGCCGAATCATATTTCAAAAAGGTGGGTTGTATCAATGAGCTGCCCGCCAGGCGGCGGGCAGCTGTGGTTTTTGACTCCTTAATGCTTTATGCTAATGGCATTAGGGATGTTGTCGCGGACGGCAGCCGCCAGCTCAGGCTTATTCATGGTGTGCGTGACGTAGTCCACGGGAAGGTCGATGCCCGACAGCAATTGCGCCAGGTCGAACTCCATATGCAGCATATTGCTGCCCTGTTCTACATCTTTGTGAGCCGTGAGCATCACGTCCTGCAGCATATTGGCAGTGCCCAGGTGGAAGGCCATTGATTCATCCACTACGCCATCTCCATCGGTATCTACCTGGCCGTCGACCCGCAGGAAGCGGTAGCCGGAGTTCCAGTTCCAGTGCATGGCAGGGAATTGGATAGCCAGGGGGTCATCCGCGTCGCGGCTGGTGAAGTCATCTTCAGATTGGCTGTTGGTAGCCGGGTCCACGCCCACAAAGAATTTGACCATGTGGTAGTGGCCGGCGGGGACGGTGGTGACTTCCTGCATCCCGGCATCGGGCGTTACGAGGAGGTATTTGCCTTCTACGGGGATGGCATCGCCTTCTTCGGGCATCAATTCGATCCCGCCGACATAGAAATTGGCGTATTTGAAAGTCACCGCTGTTCCGTTGATGCTGTATACGGTAGTGGTGTCGAAAGGCTGGCCGTCAACGGTGTATTCAAACATCATATCAAGGGTGCCTTCTTCTACGCCCGGCGTGTTGTCTTCCTCTTCACAGGCGGTGAAGGTTAGGGCAAAAGCCGCCATTAGTGCGAGAGCAGAGATTTTAAATTTTGTCATTGGTCATTTTTTAATAGATGAAAAAGTAATGTCAGTTCATGTTTATTGAATGGCAACGGGGACACCCGCTACTGCGGTATTTTGGTCATGATCCGTTGCTTCGACGCGGAGTTCGTAAGCGCCGGGCGGTATATCCGCCAGGGGGAACTCCATTTCTACTTCGTGCCGCAGGGCATGCAGGTGCTGCTTATCTACGAGGGTAGGGCTGCCGTCTTCGGCTACCAGCCAGATGAAATAAGTATGCAGCCCCAAGTTTTCGGAGAAGCTTATATGTACAGGCAGGGCTTCGCCTACGGTATACGTTGCTTCTGCAGCCGGCGCCACGATTTGTATTTCGGGCTCGGTGTTATCGAGCTGTGCCTCTTTTTGGCAGCTGCTTAGCGCGATGGCTAGCAGCCCCGCCATAGTGAGTTGTCGCATGGTTCAGAAGAAATAATTAAGGTGAAGCGCCAGCCGTGGCCGGGCTTCGACCAGTCCGGTATTCCAATCTTGCTGCAGGGGCAGGCTGTAGGTAGCCCCCAGGTTGAACCGCCCCCAGAAGGTTTCCAGGCCGGCATTGGCCAGCCAGGCGTGGCCGCCTGTATAGGTGCGGTAGTAGCCGTTTTCGATATCCCAGCCAGCCTGTTCGTAGAACAAGCCCAGGTTGGGCATAAGGCCTACACGCCCCAGTTGCTCCACCCGAAACAGGCTCAGCAAGCCCGAAAAGCGGTTGCCAAATTGATAGCCGTTTTGGCTTTCGCCGTTGAGGCGGTAGGTGCCGTCCAGGGTCAGCCCGTTCCGCCCTGCCCGGGCAGTGTAGTTAAGGTTCAGCAAGGCATCCCAGCTGCCGGTGCCTACCTGGAAATTCGGGTTGACCACCTCATGGGCAGCGGGCCGTTGAAAAGCGCCAGTTGGGGCTTTACCGCCCAGGCCCAGGGCTACCCGGTGGCGTACCCGGCGGGACAAGCTGTCGCTATTGTCAAAGACGGTGTAGTTCATCAAGCCCACCACATCGCCCAAGCCAGACACGGTGCGTGGCCCTGAGGCGGGCTGCCGCAAATGGTAGGCATAGGGCAGTACCGCTACGGCCTGCAGACGGGGGTGGATGTCCCAGCGGGCGCGGACTTCCAGGGTGTTGAAGTACTCTTCCCGGGGTGAAAAACCATCCTCGAAGGTAGGGTCGGCGTAGGTGCGGTAGCGCTGGTGTTGCCACCAGAAGCCCACAAAGTGGCCGCCCAGGTTGGGCATAAGCGCTGCGTAGGAGGGCGACAAACTGCAGCCGCAGGCATCACAGGCGAATGCCGGAGCTACGCCCAGTAGCAATATCGCCATCCAGAATGATCGGAATAGCATAAATTACCGTTTAGGAGTTCCACAATAGGAGCGCACGCCAGTACGGGAGGCACTTGTCTGCAGGCCTGCTGTGCAAACAGGTGGATTGCAGCACTGGCCTACCCGTTGGGAGCGTACAATAAGTAAAAAGAAAGAGGGTTATCCTCTCGGTGGGTGGAACACCCCGGAAGCGCGCAATTGAGGCCGGAGCACTAAGGCATCCGGTAGTATAGGGAGGGTAGCTGGGAGAACGCGCTCTACAGAAAGGACGTTGTGAGCCATAAGAAAAGGGGAAAGCCCTGTGCGGATTTCTTCCGTAGCAGGCACTTTGGCCCCGTCTTGCTCCTGCCCTAAAGCCGCACTCGTCACCTCCTGTACGTAGCAGCGCCCGCTGCACATCAGTTCAGGCTCGAAGCGGTTTTCGCAGAGCTCGCTGGCAATATAGGCTTTGTTGTACGTTAGCCAGGCGGTAAGCGCTGGTAAGAACGCTACCTGGGAAACCGTCAACAACAATAAGGGTATAGCCCACATTTGCTTCATGCCGTAAAGGTAAGGATATTCCGCTTTGGGATGCAAATTTAGTTTTGTCGGGCGGTTGGCGGGCACCGAAACAGTTGGCCCAATGGCAATCCCCTAGTGATTGGCTAGCATGTGTGATATTTTTGGGGTTCGACTATCATTATTTGGGGGCAATCTCTATATTAGCCGGTCAAGCAGACAGGAAAAGAACGCTCATTAACGAAAAATACCACATGTCCGTCATTACTGCCAAATCCGAAGAATTCCTCAAAAACTACCTTAACAATGCTTCTCCTACCGGATTCGAAGCCCCCGGCCAGCAACTTTGGCTAGACTATATAAAGCCTTACATTGATGATTGGCAGCTCGATAACTACGGTACGGTGTATGGTGTCATCAACCCCGGGCAGGATTACCGGGTGGTCATTGAGGGGCATGCCGATGAGATTTCCTGGTTTGTCCACCACATTTCCGATGACGGCTTCATCAACGTAATCCGCAACGGTGGTTCCGACCATATGATCGCGCCTTCCAAACGCGTCAATATCCATACCAAAAAAGGGATTGTGCGGGGGATTTTCGGCTGGCCGGCTATTCACACCCGCCACGGGGAAGATGCCAAGCTTGCGCCCAAAACGGAAAACATCTTTATTGATGTAGGGGCAGAAAACAAGGAGGAAGTACTGGCAATGGGCGTGCACGTAGGCTGCGTCATTACTTATGAGGATACGATGGAAGTCCTCAACGATAAGTACTACGTGGGGCGGGCCCTGGACAACCGCATGGGCGGCTTCTGCATTGCGGAGGTGGCGCGGCTGATCAAGGAGAACAAAGTGGAGCTGCCCTATTCCCTGTACATTGTGAATTCTGTACAGGAAGAGGTAGGGCTGCGGGGGGCAGAGATGATCACCCACGCTATCAAGCCTAATGTCGCTATCGTTACCGACGTCACCCACGACACGCACACCCCGCTGGTTAGCAGCAAGAAGCACGGCGATGTCAAATCGGGACAGGGGCCTTCCGTTACCTATGCGCCGGCTGTGCACAACAAACTGCTGGATTTGATCATCGAAACGGCGGAAGCTAAGGAAATCCCGATTCAGCGTGAGGCCGCTTCCCGCCGGACGGGTACCGATACCGATGCTTTTGCTTATTCTAACGGCGGAGTGCCCAGCGCTTTGATTTCATTGCCCTTGCGTTACATGCACACCACGGTGGAGATGTCCCACAAAGAAGATGTGGACGCTGTAATCCGGCTGATTTACGAGGTGTTGCAACGTATCGAAAATGGCCATAACTTCAAGTACTTTTAGATATTGCGAGCCCTGCTCATTCCTCTGCTGGACCTGATACTGTACAGCAACCTGTGGATTGCGGTTGCTGCGGTGGGAATGGCTGCCCAAACCCAGCATTTGCTACTGAGCCACGGGGAGCCAACGCCACTGCTGGGTTTTATCTTCTTCGCCACCTTATTCCTCTACGCGGTGCATCGCATTGTGGGCTTGCAGAAGTCCAAGCCTTTTCAGCAGGAAGGGCGCTATGCAGTCATTGCCCGTTTCCGCAGCCATATTGTCTTCTATGCGGCTATGGCTGGCCTTTGTGCCAGTTTGTTTTTGCTGCAGATGCCCCTGCGCCTGATCGTCGGGCTGGCCGCGCCTTGTTTCCTGGCATTGCTCTACGTAATGCCGGTTTGGAAAGGCTACCGGCTGCGCGACCTGCACTACGTCAAAATATTTCTGATTGCCATTACGTGGACCTGGATTACGGTTTTTCTGCCGGCCATGGAGCTGGGCATGGGCTGGAGCATCCCTCTGTATATCATGCTGGCTGAACGGGCGTTTTTCGTGTTTGCCATTACCATCCCCTTTGATATCCGGGATATGGAAATCGATGCTTTCAACCGGGTCAAAACCTTGCCGGCCGTCCTTGGGGTGCGGGCGAGTCAGCGCCTGGCGGGGTTGAGCCTGCTCCTGATGCTGCTGCTGGCCTCCCTGAACTACTACTGGGATGTCTACAGCCTCGGCGCTTATGTGGCCCTGGTGGCCTCCGCCTGCGTCTCGGGCCTGCTGGTGTTTCTTTCCGGCCGCATCCGCCACGATTACTTTTTTACCGGGGCGGTTGATGGGATGATGGTGGTGCAGTTCCTGCTGGTGGCTTTTTTAGGATAGATGGCGTAACCATTAGGACGCGGCTTTTGGGCTAACAGGGCAGGCATATTGCCGGCGGCGGGAGTGCTTTGAGGCCGCCCCGAACCTCATACCTGACCAGCCGGCTCCCTGAAAACAGCCAACAGCGACCAACAAGGTTGAAAGGCATTTGGAAATAATACAGCCCCGACCGTGGGCTTAGCACGATCCGGGCCGTATCGAATATGTGATTTTGATGTAGTTGTAAAGGTGAAGGGCAGGTAAGCCCTGCCCAACCCACTCGTTTATGTGTCTAAAGCCTGGGTGGAGGCCAAAAGTTAGATAAAACGTTTTATTGCTCGAACCGGGCAAGCTTGTTAGGATAGTCGAGGGTCATCCGGAAAAACTGCAGTGCATTGCCGCCAATAGCGCCCTCCACATCTCCTCCGCAAAGCCGGGAGTAGTATTGCACATAATTGGCGTCGGGGCGGGAGCAGAACCAGACGGGCCCTGCTTTCTGGCCGGCAATGACTACCTGGGGGACCTCAATCATACGCACGTTGCCCAGTTGGGCGTCCGCCCGTTCTACGACTTTCCAGTCGGGGTGCAATTGTTGCCACTGTTCGAATAGCGACTCCACGATATAGGAAACCGCTACGGGGTCTTTGCCCACTGTGCCCAGGGCTGCTGCTGCGCCCGGCGTGGGGGTCATCTTAGCGCCGGAGTCGATCAGCACCGGTATAGGTTCGCTATCCACCTCTACGAAAATTCGGGGGAGGCTGGAGATACGGTGGCCGCTGGCACTTTCCTTGAAGGTAACGGGGATCACATTCGGCTCCAGGGGCGATAGGGCAGGGGAGTGGCAACGCAGTTCCTGGGCGCGGAAGTCGAATGTCCAGCAGTACTGCCCAAACCAAGCTTGCCCCAGCGTGCCTTGTACCCCTTCCTCCAGGTTGGCTTGTGCGTCCGGCAAGACCAGGGCAGCATTGCGCTGCAGGGTGGGCAAGGCGCCCAACTCCAGCACTTCATTGATCTTTAAGAACGTATTGCCGCTGTCGTCCACAATACCTGGCAAGGCGTGCTCTTGCATAGCGCTTTCGCAAACAAAAGCTCCACCGGTGGTATTGGCTAAAAAACTTAGCATGCCACCGGCGGAGGGGATCTGTGCATATATGAGTTGGTTTCGGAACTCCACATCGAGCGCGAACTCAGATTCCTGAGCTGCCCCCAGCGTAGTAATCAGCGCTAATGCGACGGTGATGATGTTGATTTTGAATGCCATCTGATTTTTCTTTATGTGTTTCATGAATACTAAAATCGGGGGGCGATTTTGTGGTTCATTTAGGATATTGCAAATGCCGTGCCAAAAATGAGTGGCCCGTTTTTGCAACTCAGGCCCCCTATACTGCAACTCAGTAAGATGATTTTGCGATCCCCCGTATTCTCATGCACTTTGCCCTCAAAAGCAATCGCAATGAAACGGATCATCTTTCTCTTACTGGCATGGAGTACGGCAGCCAACCTGGCGCGGGCTCAGACCGTATTAGCCGGGCAGGTGACGACCGGTAAAACGGAGCCTGCGGTAGGCGCAAATGTTTATATTGCGGGCACCTTCGAGGGCACCTCTACGGACCCCGACGGCCGGTTCCGCCTTTCTTGCACCCCCGCCGATAGTTTGCGGCTGGTGGTTTCCTACATTGGGTACCAGGAGAAAAACCTGATGCTGCCGGCTGATCGGGACAGCATGTGGTTAGATATCCGCCTGAAGCCTCAAGCCAGCGAATTGCAGCAGGTGGTGATTTCGGCCGGCGCCTTTGAGGCGAGCGATGAGAAAAAGGCGGTGCTGCTGCGGCCGATTGATATTGTGACGACAGCCGGTTCTAATGCGAATATTGTAGCTGCCCTGAATACATTGCCCGGTACGCAGTCTAACGCCGAAGATGGCCGGATATTCGTCCGGGGCGGCGATGCGCACGAAACCCAAACCTTTATCGATGGCTTGCTTGTGCCCAATCCGTACACCAGCAATGTGCCTGACCTGCCGGTGCGGGGGCGGTTCTCGCCCTTCCTGTTCAAAGGCACTGCTTTCAGCACCGGAGGGTACTCTGCTGCCTTCGGGCAGGCCCTGTCCTCGGCCTTGGTGCTGGAGACCAAAGACCTGCCCGAAGCTTCGGTGACCAGCCTGTCGCTCATGACCCTCGGCGCCGGTGCAGGCCATACGGAGCGTTGGGAAAACAGTGCCATTTCTGCCAGTGTGGATTACACCAACCTCGGCCCCTACACCGCCCTTGTGCCCCAGAATATAGACTGGGAAGACCCCGTTACGGCGCAGGGGGCGCAGTTGGGCTACCGCCATCAGTTTCAGAACGGCGGGCTGCTCAAGGCACAAACCAATGCGCAGTGGTCGGGCTTTGCCATGCAGTACCCGTCTCCTTCCGACCCGGCGCAAACCACAGCCCTTGAACTGGATAACGATAATTACTATGGCAGTGCTACCTATCACCAATTGATGGGCGAGAGCTGGCAGTTGGATGCTGGCCTGGCGGGCGGTTACGACACCGAGCATATCCGGCAGCAATTCGGCCTGCAGCGTCAGGAGGCACTGCTACAGGGTCGGGCAGTGGCCACCCGTTACTTTGAGGGAGACTGGGCGCTGAAGGCGGGGGCAGAGTGGATCAAAAGCGAATACGATGAGCTCTATGAGGCAGAAGGGGAGGCCTACCACACTCTGCTGCACAACGATTACGGCGCCGCCTTTGCGGAAGCCGAGGGCTACCTGGGCGAAAAGCTGGCCGTGCGGGCCGGCCTGCGGGCGGAGCGCTTCTCCCTGCTGGGCAACGCCCAGCTGTCGCCGCGCTTGTCCCTGGCCTACAAAGCCGGTGCGGGCGGCCAGTTTTCCTTCGCCTACGGCCAGTTTTACCAGTCTCCCCGGGCGGAGTGGCTACGGTACACCACCGACCTTGACCCCGAGCGGGCGGACCATTACCTGCTCAACTACCAATACCGGAAAGGCGGGCGCACCCTGCGCGCCGAGGTGTATTACAAATCCTACAGCCGCCTGATTCAGTTCCCGGCCGGGGAGCCCTGGCGGGCTGCCAATACCGGAGACGGGTACGCAGGCGGAGCCGACCTTTTTTACCGCGACCGCGTCACTATCCCGAACGGCGATTTCTGGATTTCCTATTCTTTTCTGGATACGGAGCGCCGGTACCGCGACTTTCCAGTGGCAGCTACGCCCGACTTTGCGGCCCGCCACAACCTCTCGGTGGTGTACAAGCACTGGATCAATGCCTGGCAGACTAACCTAGGGGTTACCTATACCCTGGGCAGCCCCCGGCCCTACGACGACCCTAATACGCCGGTTTTTAACGACCAACGGACGAAAACCTACCAAGACCTAAGCCTGAACCTGAGCTATCTGACGGAACTCTTCGGCCATTTTACCATTGTGCACGCTTCGGTGAGCAATGTGCTCGGCTTCGAGCAGTCCTTCGGGCAGCGGTTTAGCGATCAGCCGGACGCCACCGGGCGGTACACTTCTTCCGCCATTCGGCCTCCGGCACCCCGCTTCTTCTTCCTGGGGCTCTTTGTCTCCATCGGGGAAGGAAGCACATTCAGCAATTGATCTCTTTTTTCTTAACCTTAAATTCTATTGGATTATGAAACGTTTTATGGTATTCGCATTCGGATTACTGCTTAGCGCAGCTGCTTTTGCTCAGCAGGATAAGTACCAGGCTGCCCTGGAAAAAGCAGTGGGCGAGCTTCAGGCCGCCGAGCAAACCCGTGACTTCAGCGGGCCAGCCAACACTTTTGAACGCATTGCGGCCGCCGCGCCGGAAGGGGAGTGGCTCCCTGCCTATTACCAAGCCTATGCGCACCTTATGCAGGCGGTCGGCGCTTTGCAGCAAGGCCAAAACGACAAAATTACGGCCTATTTGGAAAAGGCACAGGAGGCGCTGGACCAAGCCAAGTCTGCCGCACCCGGCCACCCCGAGGTGCTCGCCCTTCAGGGGTATATCTATACCGGCCATATCTGGGCTGACCCCCAGGGCAACGGGCCTATTTACAGCCCGCAGAGCATGGGTGCCTATCAGAAAGCGATCGATGCCGGGCCGGGCCACCCCCGCGCTTATCATCTGATGGGTATGCACTTGTTCTATATGCCGCCTATGTACGGCGGCGGACCGGAAAAAGCCTTATCTTTCCTGCAACAAGCAGCGGAGCGCTTTGAAACCTACGAGCCGGCCTCTGATTTGCATCCCAATTGGGGGCAGTACTTCAATGAGCGGCTGATTGAGCAAGCTACGGCTCAACTGGAAAAAACAGATAAGTAATGACTGAACGGCAAAGAGATTCCTGGAAGTGGAGCCTGGACCTGAAGGCCCTCTTTATCCACTTTCTTATAGGTGGGGGCGCCATTACCCTCACCTTCTCCTGGGGGGCACTGGCAGAGGGCGCCTTCAGCGTCTTCTTTGGCAGTTGGCTGCTCAATGGCCTGCTGTGGGTCTTGATCGGCCTGGGCAGCGGCGCCATTGTAAGCTGGATGGACCAAAAGCTGCCCTGGCTGGAAGCGCCGGGCAAACGAGCGGTGTTGAGCGTTCTGCTCATGCTGCTTTACGCCTTAGGAGTAGCCATGCTTGTCTTGTCGGGCTACGCCTGGCTTTTCTACGGCATAGGCCCTAGAGACGCTATTGAGAGCGCTGGCTACACCTTCCCGCTTACAGTTGCGATTATAACGGTTATGGTGGGGTTGTTCTTCCACGGGCGGGGCTTTTTCTTTGCCTGGAAACAGGCTTTTCGGGAAGCCGAGGAGCACAAACGGGCGGCGCTCGCAGCCAAATACGAAGCGCTGAAAAACCAAGTCAACCCCCATTTCCTGTTCAATAGCTTTAATGTCCTCTCCAATCTGGTGTACAAAGACCCCGACCTGGCTGCAGAGTTTATACAGCAGCTTTCAAAGGTATACCGCTACGTATTGGAAACACAGCAGCAGGAGCTCATCAGCCTGGATCAGGAGCTGGAAATGCTCCGGGCTTACCTCTTCTTGCTGGAAATCCGGTTCGGGCAGGCCCTGGAGGTCTCCACTGACCTGGAGGCGGAGCCCGACGATGCTGTGGTGCCCCTGACCCTGCAAATGCTGGCCGAGAACGCCGTTAAGCACAATGTGGCTTCCAAAAAGAAGCCGCTAAAGCTCTCGATTACCCGGCAGAACGGAAGCCTTCGGGTGGAAAACTCCCTTCAGCTCAAAGGTAATCTCCAACATTCGCTGGGGGTTGGCCTGCCCAATATTCAGGAGCGGTACCGCTATTTGTGCGGCCAGGAGCTGCAAGTTGAAAGCGGGGCGGATACCTTCTCAGTGGTTGTCCCCATTATCCCACTCAAATCAGAATAATGCGTGTCCTGATTTTAGAAGATGAAGAATTGGCTGCCGACCGCCTCCAATCCTTAATCCTCAGGCTGCGGCCCGAGGCCGAAGTGCTTGCTTTGCTGGATACCGTAGAGGAGGCCGTTGAATTGCTCCGGGCACAGCCAGCGCTCGACCTGGCTTTTTTCGATATTCAGCTGGCGGATGGGGCGAGCTTTCAGGTGTTTGAGCAGGTGAAGGTCCCCTGCCCGGTGGTTTTCACTACAGCCTACGATCAGTATACCCTAAAGGCATTTAAGGTGAACAGCATCGACTACCTGCTGAAGCCGATCAACGAGCCGGATCTGGCGCAGGCGATTGGGCAATTTGAGGAGCTGCAGGCACAGTTTAGGCCGGCGCCAACCAGCCTGGAACGGGTGGAGAAGGTACTTCAGTCTTTGCAAAAGCAGTATAAGAGCCGTTTTGTGGTGCGGGCAGGCCATCAATTTTTATCGATCAGGGCAGAAAATATTCAGTACTTCTTTACCGAACACAGAACAACCTGGCTGCGGCATCAGGATGGGAAAAAGCACGCAGTGGAGCATACGCTGGAAGAGCTGGAGGAATTGCTGGACCCTGCCCTTTTCTTTCGGGTCAACCGGCAGTATATCGTGCACATTGACGAAATTCGGCAGACGACCGTTTTTTCGAATGCCCGGCTGAAAGTCCGGCTCGGCGATACTACAGAAACGACAGTGAGCCGCGACCGGGTCAGCGGCTTTAAAGACTGGCTCGGGCAATAAGGCAGGCTGGAAAGCGGTTCCTTGCTTTCCAGCCTGTTGTTTTTTATTGGCCCTTCAGGACTTCGCGGGAGATGACCAATTTCTGGATTTCCGAAGTCCCCTCTCCAATGGTGCAAAGCTTGGCATCGCGGTAGTACTTCTCTACGGGGAAGTCTTTGATGTAGCCGTAGCCGCCAAAGATTTGCACGGCTTCATTGGCGATGTCCACCGAAGCCTCAGAGGCGTAGTACTTGGCCATCGACGAGATGGTAGTGGTGCGCTCGCCCTTGTCTTTCATGTGCCCCGCCTTTCGGGTAAGGAGTTCGGAAGCCTGTATCTTCGTCGCCATATCCGCCAGTTTGAAGCCAATCGCCTGGAAGGCAGAAATGGGCTTGCCGAATTGCTGACGCTCCTTGGAGTACTGCACAGAGGCTTCGTAGGCCCCTTTGGCGATACCCAGTGCCAGGGCAGCGATGGAAATGCGGCCCCCGTCCAGGATTTTCATAGACTGTATGAAGCCTTCGCCGACTTCGCCGAGGATTTGGCTTTTATGGACGCGGCAGTCGTTGAAAATCAGCTCTGTGGTTTCGCTGGCCCGCATGCCCAGCTTGTTTTCTTTTTTGCCCGCAGAAAAGCCGGGCGTATCCCGCTCAATAATAAAGGCGGTCATACCATGGCTGTCCAGCGGTTCCCCGGTACGGGCAATGACTACTGCCACATGCCCGGATTTGCCGTGGGTGATGAAATTCTTGGCGCCATTGAGCACATAGTAGTCCCCGTCTTCCTCAGCTACGGTCTTCATGCGCCCGGCATCGCTGCCGGTATTGGGCTCTGTGAGCCCCCAGGCACCAATGTATTCTCCTGTGGCGAGCTTGGGCAGGTACTTGAGCTTTTGGTCGTCGTTGCCAAACATCAGGATATGGTTGGTGCAGAGGGAGTTGTGCGCTGCTACGGAGAGGCCGATAGAGCCGCAGACCTTGCCAATTTCTTCCAGGACGGTGATGTATTCCTGGTAGCCCAGGCCTGCGCCGTTGTATTTTTCGGGCACCAGCACGCCCAGGAAGCCATACTGCCCCATTTGCTGGAATAGTTCTACGGGGAATTCCTGGCTTTCATCCCACTCCATGACGTTTGGGCGGATGTAGGTTTCTGCGAAGTCGCGGGCGCTTTCCTTGATGAGCTGGAGATTATCAATGGTTTCAACACTCATATAACTAACGATTTGAGGTAATTTGAGAATTGGTTAGGGGATAACGATCAATATACATAAAAAATACCGGAGGTTAAACTGGCGCTTATTGGCGTTTGACGTACAAATAGAAAAGCGCTGTAACCGTAAAATGGTTCAGCGCCATCCGTCATTAATCCACCATAATTAGTCCTTGACCGGTTCGGAGGTTTCTGCTCTTCCGGCAAGGTCGAGCAGAAAGGCGTACTCCATGGCGGTCTCTTTATAACGGCGGTACCGGCCGGAAGCGCCCCCGTGCCCAGCCTCCATATTAGTGTGCAGCACCAGCGGATTGTCGTCGGTTTTGAGTTCCCGCAATTTAGCGACCCATTTGGCGGGCTCCCAGTACTGTACCTGAGAATCGTGCAGGCCTGTGGTCACCATCATCGGTGGATAGGCTTTGGCTTCTACATTATCGTAGGGCGAATAGGACTTGATGTAGTCGTAGTATGCCTTTTCATTGGGGTTGCCCCACTCGTCGTACTCGCCGGTTGTGAGGGGTATGGAGTCGTCCAGCATAGTGGTAACCACATCTACAAAGGGCACAGCGGCAATAACGCCTTTCCACAGGTCGGGGCGCATATTGACCACCGCGCCCATCAGCAGCCCACCGGCACTGCCGCCCATTGCAAAGAGCTGCTCCTTGCTGGTGTACCGGGCATCGATGAGGTGGTCGGCCACATCAATGAAATCTGTAAAGGTGTTCTTTTTATTGAGCAGCTTGCCATCTTCATACCACTGCCGGCCCATCTCTTCCCCTCCACGAATGTGGGCAATGGCGAAGGTGAAGCCGCGGTCGAGCAGGCTCAGGCGCACCGAGCTGAAGTAGGGCTCCATGCTGTTGCCGTAGGAGCCGTACCCGTAGAGCAGCAGGGGCTGGGTGCCGTCTTTTTCAAACCCCTTGCGGTATACCATGGAGACAGGGACCTCCACGCCGTCCCGGGCCTTTACCATCAGCCGCTCGGACTGGTAATTATCCGGATCGAAATCGCCTACTACCTCCTGTTGTTTGAGCATTTTGAAGGTCCGTTCCCCCATGTCGTAATCGTAGGTGGTATTCGGCGTCGTCATGGAAGTATAGCCCAGGCGGAGGATGGGCGTATCGAATTCCGGGTTGACCGAAGTATAGGCCAGGTAGGCTTCTTCCCCGAAGTCGATATAGTGCTCCTCTCCGTCCCAGGGGCGCACCCGCAGCTGGGTGATGCCGGCCTTGCGCTCTGAGAGGACGAGGTAATCCTTAAAAATATCCATATCCTCAAGCAGGACATCGGGCCGGTGGGGGATGACTTCCTCCCAGTTGTCTTTGGTGGTCTGCTCCTCCGAGGTTTTCATCAGGCGGAAGTTCTGGGCATCGAGGTTGGTGCGGATGTAGAAGTGCTCTCCGAAATGGGCGATGTCGTATTCCAGCCCGCGCTCCCGGGGCTGTATCAGGCGGAAGGCCCCTTCGGGCGTGTCGGCATTCAGCACCCGGTATTCCTGGCTCAGGGTAGCGTAGGAGCCAATGACGATATACTTATCTGATTTGGTCTTATAAGCAAATGAGAGGAAGGTGTCATCCGCTTCTTTGAAGACTTCCACGTCTTCGGATACCGGGGTGCCGAGGCGGTGTCGCATGACCCGGTAGCTGCGCAGCGTAGTGGGGTCTTTGAGGGTGTAGAATACCGTTTGGTTATCATTGGCCCATACGGCGCTGCCATTGGTGCCCGGGATTTGGTCTTCGAGCAGCTCCCCGGTTTCCAGGTTTTTGAAGCGCAGGGTGTAGATCCGGCGGCTAAGGGTGTCTTCTCCGTAAGCCAGCAGGCGGTTGTCGGGGCTCACGCTGCGGCCGCCTACGGCATAGTAGTCGTAGCCCTCCGCCAGCTCATTGGCGTCGAGCATAATGGCTTCGTCCGCTTCCAGTGTTTCCTTTTTGCGGCTGTAGATGGGGTATTCTTTGCCTTTCTCGAAACGGGTGATGTAGAAATAGCCGTTGTCTTTATAGGGCACCGATTGGTCGTCGGGCTTGATGCGGCCGATAATCTCTTGGTAGAGTTGTTCCTGAAACGTATCGAGGTGGCTCATCATATCTTTAGTGTAGGCGTTTTCTGCTTCCAGGTAGGCGATAACGGCCTCGTCCTCCCGTTGATTGAGCCAGTAGTAGTTGTCGATACGAGTGTCGCCGTGCATTTTCAGCTCTTTGGGCTGCTGAGCTGCTTTGGGCGGCGTCAGGTCAGATTTTTGGTACATTTTGCTGGTCATTGGTTTAGATTGGCTGCTTTCGGTTGTTTCACAAGACAGGAGCGCCGCAGTCAAAAGCGCACAAATTAATAAATACGAATTGTACATGCTGAAAAAATTAGACGGGTAAAAGTTTTATATCGGATCCAAGATTGGATTATTTTTGGAAATAAGCGGATAAATTAATGCTAATAATTCGCTTGCCTGCCTACATTTGCCGTCGATGCGCTTACGCACTTCATACCGACAAATTCTTGCCATTTCTGCGCCGATCATGCTGGGCAGTGCAGCTCAGAACGTCATTGCGCTGAGCGATAGCGTATTCCTATACCACCTCAGCGAAGAGGATTTCGCGACCATTGGTTTTGTCGGGGTTTTTTACCTTGTTATTGCTGCTATCGGCTACGGCTTTTCCCGGGGCGGGCAGATTATGATCGCCCGCCGGGCGGGAGAGGAGGTGTTGGAGGAAGTCGGGCGCACCTTTTACTCTATGGTCTATTTTGAGCTGGCCCTGGCGGTGCTGATGTTCTTCCTGATGCAGTACGGCTGCTATTATTTTTTCGGCTTGTTCGTCAATTCGGAGGTGGTGTTTACCAAGAGCCTGGAGTACCTGGATACGCGCTCCTGGGGCGTGTTTTTTAGCTACACCGGCGTGGCGGTCATTGCCCTGTATACCGGCGTGGCGCGTACCACCTTTATTATTGTGGATACGGTCATCCTCGGACTGGTCAATATTGCGCTTAACTACGGGCTGATCTTCGGCCACTGGGGCCTGCCGGCTATGGGGATTGCCGGGGCAGGCCTGGCGAGCACTATTGCCGAAATCGTAGCCTTTGCTGTTTTTATGGTCTATATTTTCTTTGACCGAAAGGCTCGGGATTACCGGCTTTTCAAACTACCTAATGTGGACCTTAAGCTGATCAAGCAGCAGTACAAGCTGGCCCTGCCTATCGTGGCGCAGTCTTTTGTAGGGCTGGGCAGCTGGTTTGTGTTTTTTGGAATCGTAGAGAACCTGGGCGAGCGGGAGTTGGCCATTACCAACCTGGTGCGTATGGTTTACCTCATCCTTTCCATTCCTACCTGGGGTTTTGCCAGCGGAGTCAATACGCTGGTGAGCAATTTCATCGGGCAGCGCAAACGGCAGGCGGTACTGCCCATTATTTGGAAGACAGCCAAGGTGTGCTGGCTGACTACGATGGTGCTGACCCTGCCGGTGGTGCTGTATCCCCACGGGTTGCTCTACCCGCTGCTGGGCGGCGCAGATATGACCATCATTACTGATGCCCGGCCGGTATTTTATGTGCTGATTGGCATTTTGACCTGCTTCAGCATCGGGAGTGTGTACTTCAATGGCCTGGCGGGCACCGGCGCTACTTTTTTCGGGTTGGTCATACAAACGATTTGCGCTGCCGTCTACCTGGCGTATATCTACATCGTGGTCAACTACACCGACTTGGGGCTGCCCTGGGCCTGGGCCTCGGAAATTCTCTACTGGGTGGTGATGATGGCCATCGTGCTCTGGTATATGCGCTCCCATCGCTGGCATGGCCTGAAGGTCTGAAGCGCCGGTTTTTTATTGCCGCAAATCCCTGTACTTTTGCATCAAACTAATCTGCTTATGAAAAGAAGATACGTTCTTTGGTTCGCACTCCTCCTTTGCCTGCCCATTGCAAGCACTGCGCAGGACATCGAAGTGCCACAGACCCACCGCCCCCTCATTACGAAACGCACTGCCACTTGGTGCCCCAAGTGCGGGGGATACGGTTGGGAGCTGTTCCGCGACCTTCTGGCTGATAATCAGTCCGAGGCCTTGGTCATTGCTGCTCACTTTGGCAGCAGCGCCCTGTCCAATAGTGTTGCCAACGAACTGGCAAGTGTCCTGGGCGGCTTCGGGCAGCCGGTTTTCTTTCTGAATACGGACAACCTGGGGGTGACGAGCAGCAACACGGCTACCGTGCGCCAGGATGCTGCTGCCGCTGTAGCGGATATTAATGCCATGCCGCCTGTGGCACAAACGGGTATATTGGCACAGGCCACGGAAGACAGCCTGATCATACAGACGAAAACCCATTTCTTTGAAGCGGTGGATGGCGCCTCCGTCAATCTGTCGGTCTACCTGATCGAACCTACCGTTATCGCCAGCCAATCGGGGCAGGGCGGTATGGCAGAACACAAAAATGTACTGCGCCAAGCTATGACGGGTACTGCCTTTGGCGAGACGATTGCCGAGGGCGGCGCCAACGCCGGTGAAGAAGTAGAGAAACGGTACAGCCTGGCGATCACCGACCTGGAGGCACAGGGAATTGATACCGATGATTTGGGCAACAGCAGCCTTATTGTAGGCGCCGTCCTCTGGCGCGGTAATGCTTCAGGCTTTGAAGTACTTAATACGAACCAGGTTCGGGAATCCGTGCTTACTAGCGCTTCTGAATTGGAAGCTCGGGCAGCACTGCAGGTGTTCCCGGTTCCGGCAACCTCATCAGCTACCCTGGCCCTTGATCTGGAAAGGCCATTATCAAATGCTTCAATGGTGCTCGTGAATGCAAAGGGGCAGGAATTGCGCGTTTTGCACCGGGGTATACTGGGCCAGGGCACCCACACTTTTTCTATCAACCGGTCACAACTCCCTGCCGGGCAGTACTGGGTGCAGCTTACGAGTGGCAAACAAACGGTGAGCAAAGCTTTGTTATTCCATTAGGGGATTGAGCCGCAAATGCCTTGTCATTTAGACGGTGTTGGGAATTCGCTTTTGGAGTGAATGCAGCCCGAAGGGTGAAACCCCAATACGGTTTTAAAATGCAGGGCCCGCAAGTAATTCGGACGGGCCAATCAGGAAATGAGATTGCTCCTTTTACTTGTGCCAGGGCTGCGGCAACGGGAAAAGGTGATTGTGAATTAACTCCAAAGTATGCGGATTGACCTGGACTTACTGCGGTTTAAAGACCGGTTGCGCGTCCGGCAGGACAAAGACGGGAAGCGCTTTCTTTTTGACCCTATCCGGAAGAAATGGCTGGTTTTGCAGCCGGAAGAGATGGTGCGCCAGTTGATGGCCGCCTACTTGATTGAGGAGCGGGGGTTCAGCCCCAACCACATCAGCATGGAGCGGGGGCTGAAGGTGAATACGCTGGACCGCCGGTTTGACCTGCTGGTGTACGACCAAAAGGTGCAGCCCTTCCTGCTGATCGAATGCAAAGCCTTTCAGGTGGAACTGGGGCAGTCGGCTTTCGAGCAAGTCGTCTGGTACAACTCCACGCTCCGGGTGCCCTACCTGGCGGTCACTAATGGCATAGACACGTACTGCTGTTGGATGGACTACGAGCAAGGGGCATCCCGCTTTGTGGATGCCGTGCCCGGGCAGGGTTGAGCAAGGCTTGAAAACTACAGCTCGATTGCTGTGTTACCATAAATATAGCACTGACCAAATTATGAAGACCGAGACCATTCTTATTACCGGTGCCAATGGCCAGATTGGGACCGTACTGGGGCAGGCCCTGCGCGAAAAGTTTGGCGCAGACCAGGTGCTGTCCACCGATATCCGGGAGCCTGAACAGCGCCATTTCCCATTCGAAACGCTGGACGTGCTCGACCGGAGCGCGCTTTTTGCGCTGGTCAAACGCCGCCGAATTACGCAAATTTACCACCTGGCGGCTATTCTTTCCGCCAAGGGGGAGCTCAATCCGCAGTGGGCCTGGGAGGTCAATATGTCCGGCTTGTTCAATGTACTGGAAGCCGCCAGGGAATTCGGGTGCAAAGTGTTCAACCCCAGCTCAATTGCCGTATACGGAGGGGAAACGCCCAAGGTGAACACGCCCCAGCATGCTGTGCTGCAGCCTCAGACGGTTTACGGCATCAGCAAAGTGGCTGGAGAGCATTGGAGCCACTACTTCCATAATAAGTACGGGGTGGACATACGGGCGGTCCGCTACCCGGGCATCGTCGGTTACCAGTCGATGCCGGGCGGGGGCACAACCGACTATGCTGTAGATATTTTCCACCATGCAGTACGGGGAGAGCGCTACACTTGTTTTCTGGCGCCCGACGCCCGCCTGCCGATGATGTATATGGCAGATGCTATACGCGCCACCATTGAGATCATGGAGGCACCGGCAGAGCAGATAAAAATCCGGTCTGCCTACAATATCTCCGGTATGAATTTCACGCCCGAAGAAATTACGGCGGCCATACAGGCTGAGGTGCCTGGTTTTGAAACGGCCTACGCGCCCGATTTCCGGCAGCAGATAGCCGAAAGCTGGCCCGAAAATATCGACGATGCGCCAGCCCGGGAAGACTGGGGTTGGCAACCCGCCTATGACCTTCAATCGATGACCAAAGACATGCTGCTGCATCTCCGGGAAATGGAATCAGCAGTCCTCTGAAAAAACTAATTTCGAACTATGTTCAAGAATGTAGAACCTGCGCTGGAGCAGGAGCTCAGCGAAATCAAAGACGCCGGCCTGTACAAGGAAGAACGCGTCATTACCACGCCTCAGGATGCAGCGATCAGGACGCAGAGCACCGGGGAGGTCCTCAACTTTTGCGCCAATAATTACCTGGGGCTTTCGTCTCATCCGGAAATCCTCAAAGCGGCCAAAGATGCCATCGATACTCATGGCTTTGGCCTGTCAAGTGTGCGGTTCATCTGCGGGACGCAGGACATCCACAAGGAGCTGGAGCGTAAAATCGCCGACTTCCTCGGTATGGAGGATACCATCCTGTACGCCGCTGCCTTCGATGCTAACGGCGGTTTGTTTGAGCCCCTGCTGATCAAGGAGGATGCCATCATTTCGGATGAGCTCAATCATGCCTCCATTATTGATGGTATCCGCCTTTGTAAGGCGGCCCGCTACCGCTATAAGCACAGCGACATGGCAGACCTGGAAGAGCAGCTTAAAGCAGCACAGTCTTCCCGCCGCCGCCTCATTGCTACCGACGGGGTCTTTTCCATGGATGGGGACATTGCCAAGCTGAATGAGATTTGTGACCTGGCAGACCGCTACGATGCTATGGTTATGGTAGACGACTGCCATGCTACTGGATTTATTGGCAAGACCGGGCGGGGCACGCACGAGTACCACGATGTTATGGGCCGGGTAGACATTATTACCGGTACCCTAGGCAAAGCCCTGGGCGGCGCTTCGGGCGGTTTTACTGCGGCTAAAAAGGAGATTGTGGATGTATTGCGGCAGCGGTCGCGCCCCTACCTTTTTTCCAATACGCTGGCCCCCGCTATCGTTGGTGCTTCTATCAAAGTCTTTGACCTGCTGAGCGGCTCTACGGCGTTGAGGGACAAACTCGAGGGCAACACGACCTACTTCCGGGAGCAGATGACGGCCGCTGGCTTTGATATTCTGCCGGGGGAAGCCCCTATCGTGCCCATTATGCTGTACGATGCCCAGCTTTCCCAGGATTTTGCCAACCGGCTGTTGGAAGAAGGGATTTACGTGATCGGCTTTTTCTATCCGGTGGTGCCCAAGGGCAAGGCGCGCATCCGAACCCAGCTATCGGCTGCGCACGACCGGGAGCATTTGGACCGGGCGATCGCTGCCTTCACCAAGGTCGGTAAGTCGCTGGGTGTCCTGTAAACACCGGGCGCCGGTTGCGGGAAAAAGCCCCGCAGCCGGTGCCGGCAAAGGCCGTGGGGCAGGCTCTGAAGCGTTTAGAGTTACTTTTTTCCCTTCTTTGCAGCCAAAGAGCTGTAAAATATGTATATTTACCTTCGATAAAAAGAAGCTAAGACAGATAACGGGAGCAAGACCACTAGCAAAAAACCCGGCTAACGAAGGAAAAATGAAGGTCACGACACTAACTCACAACCCTTATTCCTCCCTCATGTGCTGATAATGGTTTCTCACCGGGCGATCTGCCGCTCCGGGACAGTTACCTTGCATTTCGTTTTGATGTTTTGCGCGATTCATTCGAAAAAAACCAATCAAATTAAAATGGGACTACAGACGCCTATCACATCGTCTTTCGATCTACCCGATGGCCGTACCGTTACTATAGAAACCGGCAAGCTGGCTACTCAAGCCGATGGCTCCGTGGTGATCCGCGTGGGTGAAACCATGCTCTTTTGCTCCGTTGTATCTGCAAAAGAAGCCCGGGAAGGCCAGCCTTTCTTCCCGCTTTCCGTTGACTACCAAGAGAAATTCGCCTCGGCCGGCCGAATACCGGGCAACTTCTTCCGGCGCGAAGCCAAGCTTTCGGACTACGAAGTGCTGATCTGCAGGTTAGTAGACCGGGCTATCCGCCCGCTTTTCCCCGACGGCTACATGAACGATACTCAGGTGATCATCAACCTGATTTCGGGAGAGCAGGAAGTATTGCCGGATGCCTTTGCGGCTCTGGCTGCCTCTTCAGCTCTGGCTGTATCGGATATTCCTTTCGCCGGCCCTATCTCGGAAGTACGCGTAGCGCGGATCAACGACAAATACATCGTCAACCCGTTCCGTTCAGATCTGGAAAATGCTGAATTGGATATCATCGTAGCCGCTACCATCGACAATGTGATGATGGTGGAAGGTGAAGCAAACGAAGTGCCGGAAAAATGGCTTTTGGAAGCCATACAGGTAGGCCACGAGGCCATCAAAGAACAATGTAAGGCACAGCTCGAACTGGCCGAGAAAGTAGGGGAGAAAGCTACAGTAAAACGGCCATTCGAACCGCCGGTTGTAGCCGATGAAATCAAGGAAATCATCGAAGGCAAGACCCGGGATCGCATTCACGAAGTGGCAGCTGGCGGACTGGACAAGACGTCCCGCAAAGAGGGCTTCAAAGCTATTATCGATGAACTGATCGAACAGCTGACTGAAGAGAAGGGAGAAGAGTACATGGAGGAACACGAAGGGTACTTAAAGGACTATTACAATAAGTTCAAGAAAGAGGTCATCCGGGAAATGGTGCTGTCGGAAAGCCGCCGGTTGGACGGACGGAAATTCGATGAGATCCGGGACATCTGGTGCGAAGTCGATTACCTGCCGGCGGCGCATGGTTCTGCTATCTTTACCCGGGGGGAAACGCAGTCCTTGACTTCCCTTACCCTGGGCACGAAGCAGGACGAGCTGATGATCGATACCGCCATGGACCACAGTTTTTCCAATTTCATCCTGCACTACAATTTCCCCGCCTTTTCCGTGGGCGAAATCAAGCCCATGCGCGGCCCTGGCCGGCGCGAAGTCGGCCACGCCAATCTGGCTGCCCGCTCGCTCAAAAAGGTAATGCCAGATGAGATGCCTTATACCATCCGGCTGGTTTCCGACATTTTGGAGTCCAATGGTTCTTCTTCTATGGCGACGGTATGCGCCGGCTCGTTGTCCCTTATGGATGGAGGAATTCAAATCAAGTCACCGGTTTCGGGTATCGCCATGGGGATGATCTCCGATGGGAAGCGTGCTGCTATTCTATCCGATATCCTGGGCGATGAGGACGCGCTGGGCGATATGGACTTTAAGGTTACCGGTACAGAGAAGGGCATCACAGCTTGCCAGATGGACATTAAGATTGATGGCTTGCCCTACGAGGAGTTGGAAAAAGCATTGGATCAGGCCCGGGAAGGGCGCTTGCACATCCTCAGAGAAATGGGCAAAGCTCTTGAGGCGCCTCGCGAAGACCTGAAGCCGCACGCGCCGCGGATTGTGGAGATTATCATCGACAAGAGCTTTATTGGTGCAGTGATTGGGCCTGGTGGTAAAGTGATTCAGGAAATCCAGGCCGAAACTGGCACGACGATCAACATTGACGAGGTTGGTGACGAAGGGGTGGTGAGTATTGCCAGCGACGATAAGGCGTCTATCGAGTCTGCCCTGGCGCGCATCCGCCGCATTACCTTTACCCCATCGGTTGGGGATACCTACGACGCAGTGGTGAAAACGGTGATGCCCTATGGCGTCTTTGTAGACTTTATGGGCAAGAGCGGTTTGCTCCACGTCTCCGAAATCTCTCATTCTCACGTCGATAAAGTGGAAGATGTATTTCAGGAAGGCGATGAGGTCCGGGTGAAATTAATCGGTATTGACAAGAAGACAGGCAAACTACGCCTTTCCCGAAAAGCGCTGCTGCCCAGACCGGAAGGGGGCGGCCGCGATAACGGCAAAGGGCGTGGTGACAACCGCGGCGGCGGCCGGCGTAATTAAACCCGGAACGGAGCGGTTCGGGCATCCACCTGACGCACCTTGCCGGTATAATCGCTACCCGCCAGCTCTTCGGGAGCTGTTTAGATAAAAATCCAGAGTCAGATGCCTATAAGCGTCTGGCTCTTTTTTGTTCAGGGCAGCTGCTCCACCGATGCGTGAGCAGTTTCAGCCCTTCCAGCCTAAAGAACCATATTAACTGTGGCAGGATTTTAGGGGTGCGGAACTTTTCTTCAGGCAGGATTGTATTTTTAATGGAAAAAGTGCATTACATCTTTTTTTTTAAAAAGTCAAGTTTCCAAAAACGGGGCAACTTTTCTGCCGGAATATCGTAGATTTATAAAGCAGATTAGCGGACCCTAAAATTACCTAGCTTATGCGTCAGTTAAAAATCACAAATAAAATCACGGCCAGGGAGAGCCTCGCCCTGGATAAATACCTCAACGATATTGGTAAAATACCAATGCTCGCGCCGGAGGAGGAGGCTGAATTGGCTCGTCGTATAAGGCAGGGAGATCAGGAAGCACTCGATAAACTGACCCGTTCTAACTTGCGGTTTGTCGTTTCCGTTGCCAAGCAATACCAAAACCAGGGGCTGTCGCTAAGCGACTTGATCAACGAAGGTAACGTAGGGTTGATGAAGGCGGCGCGCCGTTTTGACGAAACCAAGGGGTTCAAATTCATTTCCTACGCAGTTTGGTGGATTCGGCAGTCAATCCTTCAGGCGATCGTTGAATACTCCCGTATTGTGCGCCTCCCGCTTAATAAGGTAGGGTCTTATAATAAAGTCAATGAGGCGTTTTTGTCCTTTGTGCAGGAATTTGAACGCGAGCCCACTCACGAAGAGCTGGCGGAATTGCTGGGTATGACGCCTAAGGAGATTTCGAATATGCTGAAAGGCAATGGCCGGCATGTATCCGTGGATGCGCCGATGAGCGGGGAAGACGGAGACTCTACCATGCTCGATGTGATTTCGGTTGACGAAGAAGGGGCAAGCCCCGACGGGTCGCTGATGGATCAGTCTTTGAAGGACGAAGTACAGCAGGGGCTGTCAATCCTCTCTCCCCGCGAGGTAGAAGTGCTGTCTTCTTACTACGGCCTCAATGGCCAGAAATCCCTGACCCTGGAGGAGATCGGAGATTTGTACGGCCTTACACGGGAGCGGGTGCGGCAGATCAAAGAGCGGGCGATTCGCCGGTTGCGCAAATCCTACAACCGCAATGCCCTGAAATCGTACCTGGGGTAGAATGAATTTTACACTTTAGCGAGCTACAGCGCCCATTCTCCACCTTTGAAGAATGGGCGCTGTTTTCATACAATGACCGGCCAATGATGATGGTATTGCAACGCAACTTGTTATTCAGCTTCCGATGGGGGTGGAGCGCCCTATGCCTGTTAATGGCCCTGAGCGGATGCGGCACTGAGCCGGCTGCCGAGCAGGAAGCGCCGGCGGCTCCGGAGCCGGTTGACTTACGGGATGCTGATTTGCCCCTGGCGCATTTGAAAATGCCCTACTTTCAGCTGCGGGAGCGGCCCCACGAGGATAGCAAAGGCATAGCCCAATTGCAGAAGGGGGCGCCGCTTTCTTTGCTTGGCCAAATCAGTAGCCATTCAACCCGCCTGGAGCTACAGGGCACCGTTTATTTTCAACCCTGGGTTTTGGTCCGCACCGAAGCAGGAACAGAAGGATGGGTGCACGCTGCGGCCCTGGGAGCTTCCCTGCCCGACAGCATGCGTTTGAGCGCGCTGCTCGGGCCAACCCTGGCGGAAAGCTGCCAGGCCTACCGGGCACGGTATACATCCCGGCCCATACCGGAAAACTGCGCTGGCTGGTTGCGCGAAGCGCAGCAGTTAGCGGATGGCCTGACCCTGGCTTTCCAGGTGCAGCCGCCTGGGCAAGCCAAATGGGTGGCTAGCTTGCTGCCCGGCCTGACGCCTTTTTGGAGGGAAAGCGAGCGCAATGTTCATTTTTTTGTAGATTACACTGCCTTCGAGGTACCCGTCCGGCAGTCGGACAGCCCTGTGGATGATGCTTTGCTGCAGCTCTATTACCAAGCTTATCCGATTGACAGCGTGGGGTACTGGTACCCAGGCTGGATGCTGGAAGTAGAAACCGGCCGGGCATTTAACCTGCTGGGTAAAGGGGCCTGCCGGGCCTATTTGCAAGCCTTAGACGAGGCGCTGGTTTACCAAGATGTAATTGGGCCAGAAATCGGCCGGCTAAAGGGGCAGCTTATCAACGATATCACGGACCCGGCTGTTTTATTCTGGGAGCCGGCTTCCAGAGCGAAGGCTGAATTGAGGCAAATTCTGGACCAGGGTTTTGAGGTGCTGCCGCCGGAGGATACCCTTCGGCTTCATCAGCTTTACAGGCAGTGGCAAGATACTTCAACCCAAACGCTTCACCGCTTTGACCACCGGTCGGGGCGATACCAGTAAAAACTAAATACGCATGGGATTATTTGCACTTGTTACTTTTATTACCGTATTGATCGGGTCCGTCTTGCTGGCGCGGTCGCTTAAAAATTTTATGCCCAGCGAAAAGCGCCTGTACCGCGATTTGGAGACGCTCAAGGAAGGCATGAAGGATTGGGCTTCGGAGTTGGTGCCGATTAACGCGGAGGAATTGGATGCCTTTTCCTTGAATCAGGAAGAGCGCTTGGTGCGCCGGCGTTTCGGGACTTTCGCCCGGGGGATTTTTACCACGATATACCATGAGCCGGTGCTGGCCTACAGCTATAAGGGGTATACCGGCCCGGGCCAGAAAGCGATCCTGTATGCGAAAACCCGTGATAAAGCGTATTCCTACATTAAGGACAAGAAAGGCGTCCGGATCGCGGCCGGCCAACGGCAGCTGGGCGTCCTGAAAGCGGATGGTGTGTTATACAGCCCGAAGGGCAGTAAGGCGATCGCCAAGCTTGGGCAGCCGTCTAACCAATTGCTGCCGGTACACATGAATGAGCGGGAACTGGGCAGTGTGGTGGAGGCCACAACCGCGAAAGAAAGCGGCCTTGGCAAACGGGCGTTCCAGTTTGTGCCCGACGATTTGGAGGAGCAGGAGCGGGATGTGTTCCTGGCATTGGCTACCCTGGAGCTCGTGCACCGCTCTTTAGAATCGTAAAAAGCGGGCATTTATTTTTCCATATTACCCCTAATCATCTAATTTTGTGCGAACTATTTTCCAGCAAGCCTGTTTTGCTGATGATTTTTCGCGGGGTAATCGATCTTCAATATGAAATTACGAAACAAAGCCAATCTTATAATATATCGTTTCCGGGAGAAAGGATTAGAAATATTTCTGGTCAATTCCGATGAACAAGGCAACAGGTGGGAAATCCCACAGGGCGCTATGGACGACGATAAGTCCCGGACCTACCTTGAGGAAGACCGCCTCATTGAGCTTGATCCTGTAGCCCACGACAGCGGAGACCTGGAGAACGCAGTGGCGGTGGAAGGAGACTGGCACGAAATCCCTTCTTTGAAGTCTATGCTGAACGAGGACGCACAGTACCTTAAGGATAAGCTGAAAGATATGGAAAAGGG
Organism: uncultured Phaeodactylibacter sp.; assembly: GCA_964575505.1. GTDB lineage: Bacteria > Bacteroidota > Bacteroidia > Chitinophagales > Saprospiraceae > Phaeodactylibacter. The sequence continues at coordinate 26,335 of CAZNSK010000018.1, read as the reverse complement.
CACTTACTTTGCTGTCAAGGAGGCCGTCAAGAAGGTCATGCCCCACCAGTATAAATTCCTGAAAGAACTTAAAGATATCCTGATCGACCGCAATTCCGTAAAGGACTTATAAGCGGAATCCGTAAGCGGCGGCATTGGGCGTTCACGCCTGAAAAGCCTTGCTTATTATTGGGCCCACCTCTCGCATTCCTCCTGGAAAGCGCTCAGGTGTCTTGCTGCTGCCCGGGTCAGCGTCTCAGCGCGCAGGCTGTCGGCGGGGGCAAGGGCTAGTAAAGTATCCAAGACTGCGGTTTGCAGTAACGCTAATCCTGCTGCCTGTTTTTGGACGCAGAGCCGGGCGTTGCTGCGGCTTACCTGTTCGAGATTCCTGGCCGCCTGCTCATAGTAGGCGGGGGTGTGTTGTAAGACTTGAAACAGGCGCTGTGCCTTTTCAGCAGGTGGGAGGTTGTCGGATTGAAGAAGGATCTGCAGTTTTCCGCCCACATGGTAAAGGGCAGGCGATTGGCGGTAAGCATCAATCTGTTGTTTCAGGATACGAAGCCGATGCACGAGGTTGTTCCAAGCCTGCCGGGCTGCCGGCCTCCGTTTGGGAGGTGTTTCTTCCAGCCGAAGCCGGTATGTGCGCAACAGGCTGTCCCAGCGTTCCAGCTCGATGGGCGCAGCCCGCCGGAGGGAAGGTTCATAGAGCTGCTGGTAAGCACGGTCGAATTCTGCTCCCAGCGCTTCAATTTGCCCGGCATCTGCCCCGCAGCCCGCTGACAGTAGGCTGGCGGCCAGGCAAAGGGGCAGGGCGTGGCACAGCCGGCTCATGCCAGGGCGGTTGCGCCGGCCTGCCGGGCGAGGGTCACCGCGCGCTCCAACTGTTCCGCCCGGTCGAGCAGGGTGTTGTCGATGATTACAGCATCTGCCGCTTGCCGCAATGGGCTGTCTTCCCGGGTAGAGTCGATGTGGTCCCGGTGCTCAAGGTTGCGCCTGACTTCCTCCAGCGCATTGTCCTGCCCCTTTTCCTGAAGCTCCTTGTAGCGGCGCTGCGCCCTCACTTCGGGGTCGGCAGTCAGGAATATCTTGAGCTCCGCCCGGGGGAACACTACGGTGCCAATATCACGCCCGTCCATGACAATCCCTTTACCGGCCCCCATTTCCTGTTGCTGCTCTACCATGGCACGGCGTACCTCCGGGATAGCGGCCACTTCGCTTACGTAGTTGGAGACTTCCATCTTCCGGATGTCTTTTTCTACATCCTCCCCGTTTAGAAGCGTATGGTTCTGCTGGTCAAAGCGGATATTAATGGCCGAAAGCGCCGCTCGAATGCTTTCCGGGTTGCCTGCTTCGATGCCCTGCCGCAAGAAGTGCAAGGTTACGGCCCGGTACATGGCCCCGGAGTCAATATAGGTATACCTCAGGCGGGCGGCGAGCGACTTGGCTAAGGTGCTCTTTCCGCAGGAGGAATAGCCGTCGATGGCAATGATAATTTTGTTCACAACAGGTCGGTTTTCAGGAGCTAAAGATAAAAAAGGTTATCGAACGTACGATTTTACGCGCTCCCAGAGCTCCTCGTAGGGGAGGATTTCCAACTCCGAAATGACGCCCCGGTAGAAAAAGGGCGTAGCGTTGAGGTTGCGCTCGTATTTGGCACTGCCGGTGACTTCCCGGGCTTGGAAATCTGCTTTGGCAAACTGCTGCAGCAGGCGGATAAACTGCACCGGGCGGTAGTACTCTTCCCGCCTCAGCTGCCGGTTAGCGTACTTCTTGAGGCGTTCGATGCGTTCCTGCGCCTCGCCGAATTTGCGCTCTTCCATCAGGAACAGGACCTGCAGGATCAGCATATGCACGGTGAAGATGCGCTGTTCCTTCGGGTAGATCGCCGGGTTGTTGATGATCTTGGATGCCCGGAAGGCCTTTTGTTGCTGCTTTCTCAGGATGGGGTTTTCCTTGCCCTCTACCGCGATGATGTAGTTGACGTAGCCATCGTAGATATGCCACTTTTCAATGGTTTCAGAATCTTGCTTCTTGAACTTCGGATTCTCGTAAACTTCCTTGAAAATCGCTACGCTCTGCATGTAGTTGCCCGTGTGCAGCGTAAGCAGGAAGTAGTAGTCCATAAAGGTGAACCAGTCCTTGCTGCCTTTCTTCAGCTCTCGGAGGCATTGCTCGGCATTGGCGCGGCCTTCCCGGTAGTTACGCAAATGGAGGTAGGCCGACATTTTTTTAGTCTGAAAGGTAACCATCTTTTTGTGCTGCTTGTATACCGCATTGGCGATGACGAAGTTCTCGCCCTGCTCACAGACTTCAAGCATCGGTTGGAAATCCTGCTGCATCTCGTACCAGTAAATCCAGACGAGATACATGTTGTAGAAGATGACTGGCGAGTCGTACTGCTCCGAGAGGCTGACCAAGGCCTGCCCGTAGCCTTCCATCGTTTCAATGAGCTCGTGCGATTTGGAAAGGGGTTTGTGGTAGTTCATCATAACGCGCTGGAACAGCTCTTCCGAACGGATTTCCGCGTGCAGGATGTTGTTGTACTCCTTAATGTAATTATCGTACTCCTCGTAGTCGCGCTCATTACCCTGTTGGGCGGCATAATCGCGGAGAATCCTCGAGCTGTTGATAATGAGGTCGGCAAATTTGAACTTCAGGGAAGTCGTGAGAATTTGACGAGCCAGTTGAGCAGCCGAGTCGGGTGCATTGTACCATAACAGGGTCTTGACAAGGGTCCAGTCCTTGTGGCAAGAGTAATAAGCCCGGTCGTAATTCGCAGCTTTGGGCATGTTGATGTCCAGGAAGAACAGGGTGTTCAACAACCGTTTGCGAAATCTGGACTTCAGTTGCCGGTACTTTGGGTCCGTCGGGCTGCAATTGTACAGCTCGGTGGCGGCTTCTCTGTCGTTTTTGAATTTCCCATCCCGCAAGGCTTCGTAGAACTGGTTAAACATGCTCTTTTTATTGCGTAGGGAGTGATCGTCAAAGATTTCAATTTTCCTCACCTTTCGCTTGGTTACGACCCGAGCAATTTCTAATAAATTTTTCATGAATTGGAACTTAGTTATGGCCGTGGGGGGATGGGGCCCTTTGTGCTATATTTGTGACATCGTAAAGTAAGACAAATTTATATTAATGCCAATTGTCTAGTGTAGTAGGCCGCATTTTTGATCATTTTTTCAGACCTGAGCCCTTTTTTGGTGGCTAGTCTGAACGGTCAAGTATTTGCGGCTCGATTCTCTAACGGTTGTGTAATTGCAGGGTTGGCTTCAAATTGCACAGGCGGCCAATGCTGCTGACCGCGCAAAAGCAGTAAATGAAGCCCTACCTAGATATTTTATATAGCTTTGGAGCGTATGTGGGGACAGGTTAAATAGAATAGTTCCGTAAAATAAAAAAGGTTTTGAATATTATCAAAATACTCAAAACCTTTTCTAGTTCAGCCGATTGCGCATAGCTTGGAGGCGGTGGCAGCCGGGCAAGCCATCCGGCAGACGGCTTAGTATTCGTCTTCGTTGAAAAGGAAGTCGTCCTTGCGGGGGTAGTCTGGCCAAATCTCTTCCATGCCTTCGTAGACCTCACCTTCGTCTTCCATCTGTTGCAGGTTCTCGATCACCTCGAGGGGTGCCCCGGACCTAATCGCATAATCGATGAGCTCATCGCGCGTAGCCGGCCAGGGCGCATCTTCCAGATGGTGAGCTAATTCAAGAGTCCAGTACATATTATGGCAAAGTTTGTTTGTATTCGATAAACAAAGCAGGACCCGCTGAAAGATTCACCATTGAAAAGTACACAAGCAGGCGCTGACCAGGGTTACCGAAAAGTCGAAAAAACAGGTATTTACCTCCGGGTTAGGGAGTCGCGCGGAGGCTTTAAATGCTGTCTTGTTTGCCCAACGGCCATTCATAAACATACATTGTACTTCCCCTGCACTTTCGGCAAAAGTAAAAAACCTGCTATACTATCCAAATATTTGGTGCGCTTTTTAAAATCCCACCTTAATTCCCTTGGTTAACGCGGTTCATGCTATAGTGTTTAATGACTTTAAAGGGTTTGTCTTTATAGCCCTCGGGAACCACCCCTACCCGTTGGTCGCGAATGGGGCCGGTGGGGTCGCAGAAGTAGTAATTGCGGTCTTCATAGTGGATGCTGCTGCCCTCAGCTTTCGGCAGTGCCATGGCCAGGGTCAGGTGGTCGGCGTAAGCCACGACGATGATCGGCAGGGGGAGCAATACCCGGGCCAGTTGGAAAAAAAGCGCCGTGCGGTCTTCGCAGTCGGAGTAGGGGTGCACGAATACTTCTTCGGCTACCATGGGTTTGCTGCAGCCGAAATAGGCCTTGTCCTCTTTGTAGACGAAGGCAGAGCGCGTGAAGGCAGCCAGAAGCTCGGCTGTTTGCCATTCGTTTTTGCCCTTCAGCATTTGCCGCAGGGGTGGGAAAAGGCTTTTCGCCAAACTTTGGGAAATGGGTACTTCCAGGTACTTCTCCTCAGCGATAATGGGGTAAGCTTCCATAAAGGCGGCGATGTTTTCGTCTACCTTTACGGTGATGGCGTGCCATTCCTGCTCGTAATAAAAACGCACGGTATGCTCCTTTAAGTCAGGCTTGAGCCGGGGCAGTTCGGGCAGGTAAAAGGAAAAGGCATGCCCGGTAGGATTAGGGGCAAAACCGAGCAGGTAGAGTGCTTTTTGAGGCTCCCGCCCCGCCTTGACCCGCGTCAGGTTAATGTAGGAGCGACCTTTGTCTTCTATCATGGGGGCTTCAAATACTTCATCTTCCGTATACACGTAGAGATAGGCTTCAGCCTCCAAATAGGTAAGGCGCGTATCAAATCCGCTTTGCGAAAGCAAAAACCAGGCAGCCAGGGTGCGTTCTAGGGGGTCGTGCTGGCCGTAGATTTGCTGTAGTACTTGTTTGACCAGCTGGTAGTAGAGCCAGTCATTAAGCCGGAAAGCTTTGCGCGCTTGCTGCAGGCTACGGACGATGACCGTGTACTCGGTTTGGCTCATGTTGCGGAAGTACGACCGCAGGCCTTGCTCCGACATTTTAGGCTTCGCGACTTCCATCAAGTCAGAGCGGTAGTGGATGCGGACTTGCTCTGAGTAGAACGGGATCAGGATTTCCTCGTTGGTTTTAGCTGACAAGCCAGCGGTCAAACCAAGGCACAATAGAGATAATACAGCTACGCGATTCATTAGGGTACGATGATCTGTTATTAGGGTCCATTTAGCCAACCGGGCAAAGCAACCGCTCCGGGCAGGCCAGCGCAAAAACCGGATTCAGGCACCAGGTGCCCAATTGTTGTATCAGCCAAATCCACGAAAATGGAAAGCGTATCCAAAAGAGCCTTCCAGATACGCCTCGGTGATTGGCTTAAAATACAAAAGTTTTGCCAGCCTCGTGCTACAGAATGAGCATGGCGTCGCCGTAGGCAAAGAAACGGTACTTTTCTTTGACGGCTTGTTTGTAAGCCTCCATGATCAGGTCATAGCCCCCAAAGGCGCAAACCATGATCATCAGGCTGGATTTGGGCAGGTGGAAATTGGTGACCATTGCATCCGGGATGCTAAATTCATAAGGGGGGTAGATAAACAGGTTGGTCCAACTCTCGGCTTCTTTGAGCATGCTTTCCGCAGATACGGCAGATTCAATGGCCCGCATGACGGTGGTACCAACAGCGCAGACCCGTTTGCCATCCTCCTTAGACCGGTTGACGGTTTCCACTGCATCACCGGTGATTTTGAAGTATTCGGCATCCATTTTGTGCTTGGACAAGTCCTCTACGTCAATGCTGCGGAAGGTGCCCAGACCAATGTGGAGCGTGAGTTCAGCAAACTCTACTCCTTTGATTTCCAGCCGCTTGAGGAGCTCATCGCTGTAATGTAAGCCAGCAGTAGGAGCCGCGACTGCCCCCATCTCTTTAGCAAAAAGCGTTTGGTAACGCTCCCGGTCGATCGGCTCTGCCTTACGGCCAATCTCCTTCGGCAGGGGGGTAGTACCCAGGCGGTGGAGGTCCTTATGGAAAGCTTCGTCGCTGTCGTCGTAAATGAAACGGATGGTCCGGCCGCGGGAGGTGGTGTTGTCCACCACTTCGGCAACGAGGACCTCATTGTCGTGATCATCGCTGAAGTAGAGCTTGTTGCCTACGCGGATCTTACGGGCGGGGTCCACCAGCACATCCCACAGGCGGGACTCGCTGTTCAGTTCTCGCAGCAGGAAGACCTCAATGTCTGCACCGGTCTTTTCTTTCTGCCCGTACAGCCGGGCCGGAAATACTTTGGTGTTGTTAAAGATCATGGCATCCCCATCGTCAAAATACTCGAGGATGTCTTTGAATGTCCGGTGCTCAATTTTACCCGTTTCCCGGTGTATAACCATCAGTTTAGAATCGTGGCGGTTATCGGCAGGATACTTGGCGATGAGTTTTTCGGGAAGGGAAAAATCAAATTGAGACAGTTTAGTCCTCATACTACTTAATACTTTTTCGGGAATTCAAGAAAAACGCCAATAGGCAAACATGCAATGGGACCTCTCGGTTCGGTTTAGGATAAATTCCGGCAATGATAATAAAAAAATAGGGATTTAGTTGCTCCAGAGGCGGGGATGTTTGCCTCAAAGCTAAAATGGGCAGGGCTCGTGCCCGCAAGCCAGCCCTGCCTAAGAGGCACACGCTACTGCCTAGAACGGGTAGCCGAGGGCCAGGTTGTATATCAGGTTCTCGTTCCGCCAGCCGGCGCTCCCCAGGGCAATCTCGTCGAACACCCAGCGGTTGCCCGGCGTATTGTAAGGCTTACGGACAGGGAAAGCTACGTCGAGCCGTAGGACAAAGTAGCTGATGTCCAGGCGCAAGCCCAAGCCAGTGCCCACTGCAATCTGGCGGTAGAATTCATCCCAGTAAAAGATGCCTTCGCCGGACCGGCTGTCCTCAGCGCCGCGCTCTACCAGCCAGATATTGCCCGCATCCACAAACAAGGCGCCTTTGAGGTAGCTAATTATCGGAAAGCGGTATTCTGCATTGGCTTCCAGCTTAATATCCCCGGTTTGGTCCTGGAAGGTTTCCGCATCTAGGTCTTCCACTGGCACTGCCCCTGGGCCCAAGGCCCGGATCTGCCAGGCCCGGATGCTGTTGCTGCCCCCAACGAAAAACTGCCGGATATAGGGGATGGACTGGGCATTGCCATACGGTTGCGCCACACCGGCATTCAGGCGGGCGACCCATTCGGTGGAGCGGTTGTACCAGTGGTATTGCAAGCCTCCTTCCACCCGGAAAAACTGGGCAAAGGGGAGGCCTAGGAACTGATAAGGTTTTTCCTGTTTGGGGTCAACCAGGCTGGCGATGCTGTAGGACAGATTGCCGGCCGGCTCGGCTGCAGCAAACATTTCAAGGTAGTTTTGCTGTTCGCCCGGACGCTGCTCGCTGTAGTGGTATTCAAATACGGTACTGAAAATGAGGTTGTCCTGAAAGCCCTGCTGCAGCCGGGGGTTGTCAGCCAGGCGTTGGTCAAAGGCTTCGGTGCTGCTGATTAGGTTGACGCGGGTGAGCTGTACCGGCTTCCACTCGTAGCGGTGCAGCCGGCTGGGCTTCCAATTAAACCCATAGCTACCGGATACTGAAAACAGGGAGAAGAAATTGGTCCGCCGCTGGAAGTCCGCCCGTACCTGAAACTGGGTGCTCGACTGCCAGGACCGCTCCTCACCCATTAGGTCGAAGGGCGCGACCATGCCGGGCAACCGCAGGCTGGCCTTCAGGCCCAGGTTGATGCTATTGATGAAGTCTACTTCCTCCCCGATCTGGGTAGCTGCATTGGCCGAACCTTCCAGGTCTAACCGCTCGGCACCCCCAAATAAGTTGCGGTGGGCATAGTTGAGATTGATCCCTCCGTTCAGCGAGCTGCTGGCAGTGCTGAGGGTGCTGACTTCCAGCTCTGCCGAAAAATCCTGCGTCAGGTTAGGCGTCAGATAGAAGGAGCGGTCGAGGTAAAGGCTGTCGCCGGAAGAGCGCACCTCGAATTTGAGGTTGACAAACTTGTATGCACCCAGGGCCATAAGGCGGTTGGTGGATTTTTGCTGCAGGGACCGGCTGTACAACTCTCCTGGCTGCTGCAGAATGGTCCTGCTGATTACTGAAGGCCGGACAAAATCCCTTGTTTTGATGTAGCGGTACCCATTATTCCACAGGGTGTCTTGGTACGACCATTCGGGCTCCTCCAGGTAGTGGACGGGGTAAACGGTGGTCCGCCCAATGTAATGCCTGCGGTAGGGTTGCCCGGTGGGGTTATCCGCCAGCCTGAGAAACGCCTTTGCCTGGTGGTCGCCGCCGGTGGTGTCCAGGAAATAGTAGATATGCCCGGGGTTCAGGCCGTAGAAGCCCTCCTCATTGCCGATTTCTGCCAGCCGGGCCCGCTCGTCGGCCAGCAGTTGGGTCCGGTAGGGCTGGTCGGGCAACAGCTCGCTATTGGCTTGGTGGGCGCGGATGAACCGGCCAATGCTGTTGGTATCGGGGGGCCAGCTCACGGCTGATAATTCGTAACGCTGCCCTGCCTTCATTTGGTAACGGGCTTTGACGGTTTGGCCTTCCCGGAGCGTATCCATTTCGACAGTAGCTTGCAGGTAGCCAGCGTCAATCAATTGCTTTTCCAGGCGCAGTTGGCTGGTTTGGGCTTTCTGGTAATCGAAGATAACGGGCGGCTCGCCAATATTGGTGCGGACCCATCGGTTGAAGCGGCTGTCCTTTCCGGCAAATGCGTTGTAAATCCCCAGCCGGGCCGGCATGCCCAGAAACCGCTGATTGGGGCGTTGGGTGATGGCGCTTTCCAGCTTGACAGTGGGCACATCCGGCGTTGCCCCTTCAAATTCCAGTGCCTTGCCCGCGTACAAATAATTGCCTTCCTGCAGGGTACGGGCAGGTTGGCAGGCGGAGCACAGTAGGGCAAACAACAGGAAACAGAAGAAGGGTACTCTAGTCATTAGATCTGCTTTTTTTAAGGGTATCCCGGCGCAGGTCGCCAAAGGAGCGCTGGAAAATCAGGCTGGCGCCGGTCCGGGTGCCATTGGAAAAGATATCAAAGTCGGGCCGGCGGAATACCCGTACCTTATAGCGGCCGTCTTCCGTTAGTTTGTATTCCAGCCGGAAGTCGCCGGCTATTACGGTATTCTCTACATTGGTTTGTTGACCGGTCATGCCTAGGTTGCCGCCGATCTGCACCGAGAGCCGGTCGTTGAAGAGCTGCTTGGTCATGCCCAGGTTGAGTTCTGTGACGGTTTCCCCCTGTGTTTCCCCTCCGCTGGTCGTGTAAGAGTCGACGCCAATGCTAAGGTCGACGCCTTCTACGTATCGGTCGGCGAGGCGATTGAGCTGGTTGCTAAGCAAGCTGCTGACGCTGGACAGCGCAATATTTTCGCCGGTGGTGGCCAGGTCGCCGCTGCTTGAGCCCAGGAAGGCATTGAAAAAGAGCAGGCCAAACACCTGTTTATTGAGTTCGGATTCGTTATTCCGCAACTGCTCCAGCTTCTGCTGCAAGGCTCCCTCTATGCTGGCGGAAACCTGCTCGCCAAGTTGCACATCGAAGGACAGCTCGGGCTGTTGCAGGTCGCCCTTCAGGCTTAGGAGCACAGCTACGGGCTGGCGGCGGCGGGCGGCATTCTCCTGGTCGGCAGTCAGTTCGGTCTGCTGTTGAATAAGGCCCAGGACGGGGGTTTCTGTTTCGTAGCGGGCGGTGATATCGAAGCGGGCCTGCAGGGGGTCGCCGGGCAGATAAATGGTGCTGCCGGGGGAGATGGTGAACTGGCGTTTGACCAGGCCCTGATAATTCAGCTGGTAGCTACCAGTAGTAACTTCTATGTTGCCGGTAGTAGAAAGTTGCCCGCTGGGCGACATTTCCACCAGCAGGTTGGCCCGGCCGCGTGCCTGTAATTGATCACCCGTGGCGGGGTCAATGAGCACAGTGATCTGAGCATCCGGCGTGAGGTTGAGCTGCAGGTCGAGTTGAATGCCGGTGGAGGCAGTTTCGTACACAGCCGAAGGTTCCAGTGTTGTATCCTGCCGGAAGGCCTCCGGAGACTGAAAAATAATGTACTCCTCCTGGGTAATGGCCTTGGCTTCAGTCAGGGGCAGTGCCGTCAGCTTTGTGCCGGGCAGGGTGGTAGTTTCCACATTAATATCCAAGTCGCCCACCGGGCCGGCTATTGTGGCAGTAGCCCGAAGCAGGACTTGCCCGTAGAACAAATCGTTGTCTTCCGGCCCTGTGTTCAGGACCTGGAACTTGGAAGCGTCAAAACCCAGATCAAGCTGCAGGTTGTCGAAGTTGTCGTGTTGGATGGTGCCTCTAAGCTCAGCGCGCCGCCCCTCGGTGTCGTACAAAGCCATCCGCCCCAGGTTGATCTGCCCCTTTTGAAAACTGATTTGATGGCTGGGCACGGTAAACCGCGTCTGCAGGTAATTGACGAAAGCCGAAAGGCTGTCGGCAGTCACTGTACCCGTCACGGCTGGAATAGGCAGGCTGCCTCCCAGCTCAAGTTTGGCGCTCAGGTAGCCGCGGCTTTCCTTGACAGCACCCAAGGTGAAGAACTCAAAGGGGGCAACGGGGAGTTGATCCGCTTGAACGGAGGCACTGAGGCGGCTTTGAGCCAGGTTGTAGGTGCCGCTGAGGCTAAGCCGTTCCTGCTCTTGCATCAGCCGGGCGGACAGGCGCAGCTGCTGGGGCCCGCCTTCAGGTTGCACTTTGAAGAGGAAATTGCCAAGTGAGGCTTCGTTCAGATGCAAATTATTGATGCGGGCGTCGGCGGTGTAGGATAATGCCGTATCGGGCCGGCTCAGAGTTGCCCGGCCGCTGAGCTCCCCGCTGATGAAATCGATTTCCTGGCCAATGAGCTGACTGATCTCCTGCAGGAAAAACCGCTCGATTTCGAGGGTCAGCGGCTGGAAACCGGAAGCGGCCCTTCCTTCCTGTGTGCTTAGGCTGATGGATTGCTGTTCCCGGAATATCCGGAGGTCAGCCCGGGCCAGGCCATTGGTGTCAAACTGTATCTCATTGCCAGTAGAAACCCGCCAACGCTCATTGTTGAGCAGGAAGCCCTGCTGAAGTTGCAGGCGGTATCCGTCTTGATAGGGTTGCAACAGCCCCTCGACTTTAAGGCGGGTGCGGCCCGCTTTCCCATCGGCTTGTACGCCCAGCTCCAGGCTGTCCCGGAAAAGGGCGGTGCTTAGCCGCAGGCCAGGCAGCAGCACTTGGGTGTCTTGGCGGATCGCCCCCACGGACAAGGTTTGCCGGAGTTTATCCGCTTCCCGCCCTTCCAGCGCGATGCTATCGAAAACTGTGCCCGCGTAAGTCAGGGAAGGGACGCGCCCATCGACTTTGAAGGCCCCATTTTCGCTGTTAAAGATGAAGTTTACCCAGGCGGTATCTACTGATTCCAGCTCTGGCAGGAAAATTTTAGTCAGCCGGGTAGGGTCACGGAGGCTCACATTAAAGCTGAAGGCTTGCTGAGGCAGTGTTTGAATGCTATCGCCTGGGGCAGCCGGCTCAACCCACCGGCCCACCGGGAAGTATTGTTCCAGAAAGTTAGCCAGGGACTGAGGCAATGTAGATAATTGGTAGGCACCGGCCAGCTTGGCATTCAGGACTTTACTTTCGAACTGCACCCGCCGTTTTCCATTTTCCAGCACTTTGGCAATCAGTTGAAGGCTGTCCTCCCGATAGGCCGCTTTCAAATTGCTGATGAATAAGTCTTTGATGGCAGCGCGGCCGACGAGGTTGTCCAGTTGATTGCCCCGCAGCTGGGTTTCTAGTCGCGCCTGCACCTGCAGGGGGCTGGGGTAGAGGTTGAGGCGGCCGAGGTTCAAGGTGTCCAGGTTAGCTGTAAAGCGTAGCGTAGGCAAGCTGTCATTCAGGCTGGCTAGCCCATCAAAGTCGAGGCGCAGGTTGGGGTCGTCTACATTGAACTGGCCCTGGAATTCCCGGGCATCGATTCGGCCATCAATGGTGATGCCTTCATAGGCGTAGTCGTAGAGCTCAAGTTGGGTCACCTGCCCTTCCAAGTCAGCCTGCAGGCTGTCGAGCGACAAACCGCGGCCAGTGCCACGCATTTCCAGGGCCAGGTTCCCCAGGTTTGGGTTGTTCACCAACCTGCCCAGGGCGATTTGCTCCAGGGCCAGTTGGCCTCCGTATCGGGCTTGTTTATACCCCTCGGCAAAGGCGATTTGCACCTCATGCCGGGCCTGGCCCGCCTGAGTCTGCAACAGCCCATTTAAGCTGAAGGAATCAATCGTGCCTGCTATTTGCCCTTGGTAGCTGCTCCGCCCGATGGCTTGCAGGGGAGCTGGCAGTGGTGCGGGCAGAAAGCCGCGCCAGTCCTCGGGCTGGGTCTGCAGCGTGTCAATGCTGAAATCAAAAGTCAGGGCTTCCGGCTGGGTGATGCGCCGGGCGGTGGCCTGGCCGCTTAGGGTGGTGTAACTGTCGGTGTCCAGCACCAGGCCGTTAGCTTTCATGTTCTGGGCATTACCTTTAATAAACCCCCGCATCTGAATCTTGCCCAGGGGGCGCAGCGCTTCGGCAGGCAACTGCAGGGCCTCTATATATTGGTCCAGCAGAACCGGGTCGGCTTGCACCTGCCGGAGCACGATTTGCAACTTCAGTTCATCGGGGGAGGTGGCATTAGAAATATTGCCGCTCAACCGGGCCAGGGCCGCTCCGCCCAGCTGGGTGCGCAGGCGGCCGATATTGATGTTGTCGACCTGCCCGTCGACTTGCCCTTCCAGTTGCAGCGGCGGCGCTTCGGGGCTGTAGAGGTAAGGGATTTCGCCCGCCCAGTACTTGAGGTCGCTCATGGCGATAGTGGCCGGAGAAAGGGCTAAAGAGAACTGTACGGCTTCGACAAAGCGGCTGAGGTCTTTAAATTGTGAGTAGGCCAGAGTGGCTTGAGAAGGGGCAATCTCGCTTTTTGCTGTTTTAAGAGATAAATCCTGAAGGGCGATGCGCTGCTGCCCGGCCAGGAATCCGGTTTGGAAGCCTTGCAGCTCCATGCCATTCCATTCCCGGAAGGCCAGTTGTTGTATCTGCCCTTCTATCTGTGTGCTGTCCCAGCGCAAGCCCCCCGCCTGGAGCTGCAGGTTTTCGTAGTGGAGGTGGGCAGGGTCGAATTGCCCGGCGGGCCCCGCTGCAGCGGAGAAATCGTCGTAGGCGATGTCGATACCATTTAGGTCGATGCTGCCCGCCTGAATCGTCCACCCGGTGTAGGGAAAAGATAAGGTTGCGCTTGTATCCGGGCTGGTTTCGGCTTGTCCGCCTCCCCAGGTAAAAACGCCGGCAAAGGATTGGTCCAGCGCCAGGCGGTTGATATCGATAGCTTGGCCGTTAAGGTCCAGGTTGCTGACTTCAGCCTGAAATCGGCCGATGCGTACGTAGTTGGCCAGCCTTGACAAACTGTCTACGAAAGAAAAGCGGGCAGATTGGATATCCAGGTTTTCGAGGTCGAAAGACCAGGCTACCGAAGTGGTGGAGGTATCCGGCCCGGGGCTGCTGAATGCTTCTGCCAGATAAGTAAAATTATAGGTGCTGTCCGGCCGACGCCGCAAATTGACAATTGCGTTATCGAGGTGGAACTGGTTGAGCGCTATTGTTTGCTGGAAGGGGGCGAAGAGCCCGATATGGGCGTCAAGGCGCCTGGCGTACAAAAGGGTATCCCCGGCTTGGTCTTCCAGGTAAACGCCTTCCAAGACCAGCTGATTAAAAAAGTTAATATAGATACGGTCGATGTCGAAAGAGGTCTCAATACGTTCTTCCAGATAGGCGGTGGCCCGGTCTGCGATCTTTTGCTGCACGGCAGGGAACTGCAAGGCTCCCCAAAGCAAGCCGAGCAGGAGGAGCAAGCCTAGCAGGAGATACAGCAGCCATTTGAGGAGCTTGTTCAGCAAAGGATAAGGCGTAGTCAAATACGTGTGCTTTTGAAGGTAAAAGAGACTCTACCTTCTTAAAACGGCAGGGAGGGGGTGAAGTTTGGTTTGGAGCGCGGCAGTCAGAGCAAGGCTGCTGCAGCAGTGCTTTTTTGTGGTCGGCAGCGCCCCGGCGCATAGGTTCTGAAAAAGAAACAACCAGCCCAAATACTCAGGCTGGTTAATGCTTTGAATACGCGCAGTGGGTTTAGAACATCTCCGTTGCGGCGAAATGGAAGCTGCCTTCCCGGGCGGCATTCTCATCAGAGTCAGCTCCGTGGACGGCGTTTTCACCGATGCTCTTGGCATACAGCGCGCGGATGGTGCCCGGTTCTGCTTCCGCCGGGTTCGTTGCACCGATTAGCTTGCGGAAGTCCTCTACTGCATTTTCCTTTTCCAGTACGGCAGCTACGATTGGGCCGGAAGACATAAACTCGACGAGCTCGCCGTAGAAAGGGCGCTCTTTGTGCACTTCGTAAAATTCGCCTGCTTTTTCAGCAGACAGCTTGGTGAATTTCATCGCGACGATGCGGAAGCCCGCTTCGTTGATCTTGGCAAGGATAGCGCCAATATGGCCCGCTTTGACAGCGTCCGGCTTGATCATGGTGAAGGTTTTGTTTCCAGCCATACGTAGGTTTTAATTTTTGCGGTTTTTAAAATCGCTGCAAAAGTAAGTAAAGCGGCTCAAACCTGAGAACGGCCCCGATTATATTTTGGTTAAATTCATAAATTTTGTCAACTTCGCATTCTGACGCTTATATATACAATGGATAATATCAACGAGTTAAAAGCGCTCTTGTCAGCGCCCAAAAATATTGTAATCACCACTCACCGCAACCCCGATGGAGATGCCATCGGTTCCAGCCTGGGGCTCTACCACTTCCTGAATAAAGGCGGGCACACGGTTCGCATGATCACTCCCTCGGAATACCCGGAGGTGTTTTCCTGGATGCCGGAGATCGAAAAAATGGTGATTTATGATATTGACCCGGACTACTCCAAAGCGCTCGTTGAAAAAGCAGACCTCATCTTTTGCCTGGATTTCAATGCGCTTGACCGCATTGACAAGCTCGGCGACCTGATTGAGCCAGCCCGGGCGCACAAGGTCATGATCGACCACCATCTCTACCCGGATGGGTTTGTCGATTTCATGCTTTCGGATACCACAGCCAGCTCGGCTTGTGAGCTGATCGTCGATTTTATCCATATGCTGGGCATGGAGGCAGACCTCGATGTGAAGATTGGGGAGTGCCTGTTTACAGGTATCGTCACGGATACCGGCTCCTTCCGGTACGGCACTTCGGCCAAACTTTACCGCACCGTAGGCGAATTGGTGGAGCTGGGGGTGGATGACTACCGGCTGCAGGACCTAATCAACAACAGCATGAAGGAAAAGCACCTTCGGCTGCTGGGCCACTGCCTCAACAACCGCATGGAAATCCTGGAAGAGTACCGTACCGGCATCATCTATCTGACCAAGCAAGATTACGAAGATTTTGACATTCAGCGGGGCGATACGGAAGGCATTGTCAATTATTTGCTGAAAATAAAGAACGTTAAGATGGCTGCATTCGTTATGGAGCAGCCGAAGATTGTAAAAATCTCCCTCCGGTCTAAAGGGGACTTCTCCGTTCAGGAGATCGCCCGGAAACACTTTAAGGGGGGCGGCCACCAAAATGCTTCCGGCGGTTTTTCCTTCCAGCCTCTGGAAACCACCCTGCGGCGTTTCAAAGGTATACTGCCGCAATACAAAGCTAAGCTGGAAGCAGCGATCATTTAATCCATTCACTCATTTCATTACAATAGATCAAGAAATTTATGCGAATCCAATTGCTTTTTGTCTTGCTGGTAGGCTTGACGTTGGCATCCTGCCAGCAAGAACCAACCAAGCAAACCACGCCGAGCGGCTTCGAATACGTCCTGCATACTGATGCGGGCGGTGAGCAGCCTGTACCTGGCGATTATGTAGTCTTCCAGGCTTATATGCGAAACGGAGACTCCGTGGTGTATAGCAGCCGCAACCAACCGCGGCCCCCTATGTTCCAAATCCCTACGGAAGAGGAGCCGGGCCGCCCGCCCAGCCCTGTAGAGGAGGTGATTCAGGAAATGTCGCTTGGTGATAGCGCAACCGTATTCATCAATATCGATACTATGCAACGTAAGCCTAATGGTTTTGCGGATGCTTCCGTCATGTACTACGACCTGGTCATCGAAGAGGTGAAATCTGCCGAGGAGTACGCCGAAGAGCAGAACGCCAAAATGAAAGAAGCTCAGGAAATGCGCAAAAAGATGATGGAGCGCATGCCGGAAATTGAAGCTTTGGTGAAAGAAACCCGCGAAGCTTACAATAACGATAACCTGGGCGAAGAGCTGAAGTCTACTGACTCCGGCCTGAAGTACGTTGTACACGAAGCAGGGACGGGCCCGCAGGCCGAGTCCGGAAAGCTGGTCAGCGTACACTACTACGGCACTTTGATGGACGGCAAGATGTTTGACAACTCCTTTCAGCGGGGGCAGCCCATTGAGTTGCCGCTGGGGCAAGGCCGGGTCATCCCCGGTTGGGAAGAAGGCATTGCTTTGTTCAAAGAAGGGGCGAAGGCTACGCTCTTCATCCCTTCCGACCTGGGCTACGGTGAGGCAGGCTCTCCCCCTGACATCCCGGGCGGAGCGGAGCTGATGTTCTATGTAGAGATTGCCGACGTAGAGTAATTAGTAGGCATCCGGCAACAGCAGCGGCAGCTCTTCGGATAAAGAAGGGCTGCCACTGCCTTATTTATTTCACGAGGTTGGCCCTGCGGGGCCAGTTAAACCACGACAGAAGGCTATTATTATGACTGCAGATCAACTTAAGGACTTGCAGGACCGCCTGGCTGCTTTGAGGAGGTATCTTTGACGTCGATAAACGGCGCATGGAAATCCAAGACAAGCAGCAGCAGTCCATGGACCCTACCTTTTGGGAGGATCCTAAACGGGCAGAAACCATTCTTAAAGAGCTCAAAAGCCACAAGAACTGGGTAGGCCTGTACGAACAATTAGCATCCAAGATTGAGGACCTGGAAGTCCTCTACGAATTTTTTAAAGAAGGCGAAGGTACAGAAGCCGAAGTAGATAACCGCTACGGGGAAGCCTACGCAGCCCTTCAGGATGCCGAGTTCCGTTCTACCCTCAACAAGGAAGAAGATGAGTTGGGGGCGATACTGGAAATCAATGCCGGGGCGGGAGGCACGGAGGCCAACGACTGGGCAGAAATGCTCCGGCGCATGTACCTGATGTGGGCAGACCGCCGTGGGTTCAAGGTTACAGAGCTCAACCTGCAGGAAGGAGACGTTGCGGGCATCAAGTCAGTCTCTCTGGAGATACAAGGAGATTTTGTTTACGGCTGGATGAAAGGCGAGAACGGCGTCCACCGCCTGGTTCGCATCAGCCCCTTTAATGCACAGGGCAAACGCATGACCTCCTTTGCCTCCGTTTTCGTCCATCCGATGATCGACGACCGCATCGAGGTAGATATCAATCCTGCCGACTTGGAGTGGGACACCTTCCGCTCTTCCGGAGCGGGCGGGCAGCACGTCAATAAGACAGAGTCGGCGGTCCGGGTGCGGCACCTGCCTTCGGGCATTGTGGTGGAATGCCAGCAGGAGCGTTCCCAGCACATGAACCGCGACAAAGCAATGCAAATGCTGAAGAGCCGCCTCTATGAGAAGAAACTGGAAGAGCAATTGGCGGAGAAGGACAAAGTGGAAGCCCAGAAGATGAAAAACGAGTGGGGCTCGCAAATCCGCTCCTATGTGCTTGATGACCGCCGGGTGAAGGACCACCGTACCGGCTACCAAACCAGTCAGACCGATTCGGTACTGGACGGGGATCTTGATGAGTTTTTGAAAGCTTACCTGATGAACAGCTCGGTGGAAGGGTAAAGCGCCACAGGGCGGAGTCTGCCGGCGCTATCCGGCCGGACAAAAGGCTGCCTTACGCAATAGCAGGCTGGCCCTTCCACGTTATACCTGTGATACAGATGACTAAGTTGCCCGGACGCACAGGCAGAGCCTGTTATATGGCAAATCCAGGTTAAAAAGCGCTTAATGAAACTTACCCCTTTCCTATGCTTTCGATTGCTGCAGCTCAGCGCTGCGAGTGTACTATTTGCCCGGGGTTGGCAGCACCTCTATTGGGATGCCCCCTACCGGGCTCTGCTTTGGGATCAGGCCTGGATGGAGGGCGTAGTGAGGTGGGGGTTAGGCTTGGAATGGCAAGCTTACGTTACCCACCCGCATACAGATATTTGGATTCAGTACCTGGTTGTCGCCATCGGCGTTTTTTACGTGATCTCCGGTTTTGCTGCTCTGTTCGTGCGGCACCTGGGGAGGCCCGCCCGCGTTGTGCTTTGGCTGAGCAGCTTGAGCCTGATGCTGTTGGCTGGGCTTTACTGCAAGGATAAGTTCTTTTTTCTCGGCCAGTTTTTTGAGTACACCCTGCAGTTCACTGCTCCGGCGGTTTTGGCCTGGTCGGCAGCCCGGCCAGGGCGTTGGTCGGGGAAGCCCCTGGCCTTGTTTTTGAAAGTAGCGATTGCGCTGACTTTCACCTGTCACGGGCTCTACGCGGTAGGATTTTACCCGCGGCCTGGGTACTTCCTGTTTATGACGATGAGCATTCTCGGGGTAGGGGAGGCGGCAGCCGTTGGGTTCCTGAATACGGCAGCGACGCTGGATTTTCTGCTAAGTGTTTTGATCTTTTTACCGGGGCGGGTGGCGCGTTATGCTTTGTTGTACGCCGTTTTTTGGGGCTTGTCTACAACCCTGGCGCGCCCTTGGGCCTATGCTTACGTCGCCAGTTGGGAGACGGTGCTGCTGCAGTGGGTGCACGAAGCTGTGATGCGGTTCCCCCATTTTATGGGCCCGCTCATAGCCTGGCAACTGACGAAGAGGCCCCAGCCGGCGCCTCTTCCTCTAACCTCGCCCGAAGCAGCTGTGCCCTGAAGGTACGCTCAGGCTAAAGCGCCAGGATTTCTGCCATTCTTACTAAGTCATTGTCCAGCTCTTTGGCATTGCCGATGGCTTCCGCGAAAGGGGTATAAGTCACCTTGCCGTTGACAATGCCGACCATGGCGTTCTTGACGCCCTTGACCAACCCTTCCACCGCATGGAAACCCAGGCGGCTAGCCAGTACACGATCCTGAGCGGTAGGCGAGCCACCCCGTTGCAGGTGCCCGATGATCGTCACTTTGGTATCGTAAAAGTCGAACGCTGCTTTAACCTTGTCGGCAATTTCGGTGGCGTTGCCGTTTTTGTTGCCTTCCGCGACGATCACCACGCTGAAGAGCTTCTTGCGGCGGGCTCCCATCTTGAGCGCCTCGACCAATTCTTCAATTGAGGTATCCGTTTCCGGAATCAATACGCTGCCCGCCCCGCTGCCGATAGCGGTATTGAGGGCGATGAAGCCTGCATTGCGCCCCATCACTTCCACAAAGAAGAGGCGGTTGTGGGAATCAGCGGTATCCCGGATTTTGTCGACCGCTTCGATAGCGGTGTTGACCGAGGTGTCGAACCCAACCGTCAGGTCGGTGCCGTACAAGTCATTATCAATCGTGCCGGGGATGCCGATAAAGGGAATGTTGTACTCCTCGGTGAAGACGGAAGCCCCTGTGAAGGTCCCGTTGCCGCCTATGGCGATGCAGGCCTCGATATCATGCGCCAGCAGCGTTTCGTAAGCCGACCGGCGGCCTTCGGGGGTCATGAAGCGCTTGCTGCGTGCTGTTTTCAGGATGGTGCCACCCCGGTGGATGATGTTGCCCACATCCCGGCGCTCCAGGCGTTCCAGGTCGCCTTCGATCATCCCCTCGTAACCGCGGAAGATACCGTAGACGTGCATATTGTGGAAGGATGCGTTACGTACAACCGCGCGAAGGGCAGCGTTCATGCCCGGGGCATCGCCACCGGAAGAAAAAACAGCAATACGTTTGATATCCTTGCTCATTTATTTAGTGATGTTGAATGAAAATAAGCCGCAAAGATAAGGAATTAATCCTCAGTGTGGAAGCGCACGAGTTCATCGATGGGCTTTTGAATGAAGTTGCCCATCTTCATGTCGCGGGCATCGAGGATTACACTAAGCGTTTCTTTGAAATAATAGGCCACCGACCCGATAAAGTGGATGGGCAGGCTCATATGGTTGCGGTATTTACGTACATGGCGGTCGATGAACTGCTCAAACGAGTCAAACAAAATACGCTGAATAAAGGGGTGGTCTTGGTGGTCGCCCATAAACTTGGTGAAGGAAGCGAGATAGACGTTGGGCGTCTCCCCGTTGTAAACCTGGTCGAGTATGGATTGCTTGCCCCCCTTCAGGCTCGACTCCAGCTCGTCGTGCAGCACCTTGGGCATCTCCCGGTAGAAAAAGGCGCGGATCAACCGCTTGCCGAGGTGGGTGCCGCTGCCCTCGTCCCCGAGCAAGAAGCCCAGGTTGGTCACATTATCGATAACGTCTTTCCCATCGTATAGGCAAGAATTGGAACCCGTGCCGATGATACAGGCAATACCGGGGTCATGCCCGCAGGTCGCCCGGGCTGCGCCCAGCAAGTCGTGGTGGACCTCTATGTCCGCCCGTTCGAAGACCCGGTCGAGTGCACGGTGCACGACGCCCTTCAGGCGTTCGTCCCAGCAACCAGCCCCGTAATAGTACACGGTCTCCGCTTTTTCGGTAGGCACTTCCTGAACAAATGACTTTTGCAATTCCCCGTAAATTCTTTCTTCGTCGTGGAATACGGGGTTGAACCCGACGGTCGTTATGCTTTGGATGCCCGATTTATCCACCATCTTCCAATCGGCCTTGGTAGAGCCGCTGTCTACTATTACAATCATGGCTGGTTTTATTAACTTGGCTAAAGGTAGTGTAAAAAATACACTAAGTAAAAATCCGATTTTAATTTTTTTGGGCCAGCCGTTTACCAAAGTATGGTATTCCGGCAGGGGCGAAAATTTACAATTATATTAACTTAGGTGTTAATAGAGCGCAGGAGCTTTTTTGTTTGTTTTCAAAAATTGCCTATTCTTTGGCAGAGGACGGATGCAAATCATAATTTTGTGCCCCACAAAACCTTCGGGATAGGTGCACGAGCCTGGCTAATGGGTTGCGGCAATTGCTGACAGGTACGGACTGGGTGCTGTGTATTAGCCCGGGCCCCTTGATGTCCGGTATGCCTGAACGTCCAAATAGGCTCTAAATAAACGATACATGAAGAAAAATTGGTGGAAAGCACTGGGTGTCCTTATTCTGATTTATGTCTTTATCGCTGGCATGCTGGTCCCGCTGACGCCGGGTATTTCCCGGGTTTCGCCCAATAACGCCCGCACAGGAGATCAGCTGCGGCTGCAGGTCACAGGCTACAATACGCAGTTTACGGCCGGGGAGGGGCTACAGGCCTGGCTGAAGATGGATGACGAGCGGGCCCTGCGTGCGCAAGCGGCGGTAGTGGCAGACGACCGGCAGCTGGAACTGGTCTTTGATTTGCCTTCTTATCTTCCTACCGGCAAAAAGGTACAGGACTTCACCCTGGTGCTTGATTCGCCCCACGACGGCACTTCTGTGCTGCCCAGTGCTGTATTTGTTACTCAGGACAGCATTAACCCTTCCCTGGGCGCATCGGTATTTCCCAATGCTCCGATTGGGGGGCTGCACGAGCGCTGGACTTTCACTTTCCCTTTCCGGAATATCCTCTACGAGACCATTCGCAATACCTACTTTCATGTGGCCCTCTGGTTTGGGATGCTCTTTATCTTTATCGGGGCATTGACGTTCAGTATACGCTACCTCCGGTCGGGCGGCCTGGAGCAGGACTGCCGGGCACAAGCCTTTACCAAAGTGGGGATATTGTTTGGCATCCTGGGCCTGGCTACCGGTGCCATCTGGGCTAAGAATACCTGGGGGGCATACTGGAGCGGCGATGTAAAGCAAAATATGACGGTCATCGCCCTGTTAATCTACCTGGCCTACTTTATTCTCCGGGCGGTATTTGACGACCCCGACAAACGTGCCCGGATTGCTGCGGTGTACAATATCTTTGCCTTTGCCGCCCTTATCCCACTGATTTATGTAGTGCCCCGGCTGACCGACAGCCTGCACCCCGGAGCGGGTGGGAACCCTGCGCTGGGGGGAGAGGACCTCGACAATACAATGCGCATGGTATTCTATCCGGCCATTATCGGCTGGACGCTTCTCGGCCTTTGGATAGCCAACCTCCTGGCCCGAATGGAGCGCATCCGCCTGAAATGGATGGAATTGCTTTAATGCTTCAACCCCAAGATCAACCATGAGAAACGAATTTTTGCTATTTGCCGTCTGCTCGCTGATTGCCGTGCTGGCGTGCGGGTACTGGTTGTCCCCCAACTGGTACTGGGCATTGGTGCTCCTACTGCCAGTTTTGGCTATTGGAGGCTACGATATGATACAGACGCGGCATACCGTTATGCGGAACTTTCCGGTGTTTGGGCGGGGGCGCTATCTTTTGGAAGACCTCCGGCCCAAATTGTACCAATACTTTATTGAGTCGGATACCAATGGCCGGCCGCTCAGCCGGATTTATCGGTCAGTGGTGTACCAACGAGCCAAGAAAGTACGGGATACCACCCCATTTGGCACGCAGCTGGATCTGTACAGAGAAGGGTACGAATGGATGAACCACTCCATTGCTGCCCGGGATGCCCACGAGCTTGACCCGCACCCCCGCACTCTTATTGGCAATGACGCTTGCCAACAGCCCTACGCCGCCAGTTTGCTCAATGTGTCCGCTATGAGTTTTGGGTCCCTGAGCCCTAATGCCATTTTGGCCCTCAATGGCGGGGCCCGCATCGGGGGTTTTGCCCATAATACCGGGGAAGGGGGGATCAGCCCTTACCACCGGGAGCAGGGCGGCGACTTGATTTTTCAATTTGGGACGGGCTACTTTGGTTGCCGGACGCCGGAGGGGGGCTTTGCGCTCGAAGCCTTCGCGGAACTTGCCGGGGCGGAGCAGGTCAAAATGATCGAGGTCAAGTTGTCGCAAGGTGCCAAGCCTGGCCACGGCGGTATCCTGCCGGCGGTCAAGAATACGCCTGAGATCGCAAAGATCAGAGGGGTAAAGGCTGGCACCTCGGTCCTGTCGCCTCCCAGCCATAAAGCGTTCTCCAGCCCCCGGGGCCTGATGGCGTTTATCGCTCAGCTCCGGGAATTGTCCAAGGGCAAACCGGTGGGCTTTAAGCTCTGCCTGGGCAACCAGGCGGAATTCATGGGGATTTGCAAAGCGATGGTAGAGACGGGGATTTACCCGGATTTTATTACGGTAGACGGCGGGGAAGGGGGTACGGGTGCAGCCCCTCCTGAATTCAGCAACTCTGTAGGGATGCCCTTTCGGGAAGGCTTGGCTGCGGCTTGCGATATTCTGCGCGGCTTCGGCGTCAAAGACAAAATCCGCGTGTTGGCTTCCGGTAAAATCATAACGGGCTTCCACCTATTCCGGGCGCTGGCTTTGGGCGCGGATGCCTGTTACAGTGCCCGGGCCATGATGCTGGCCCTGGGTTGCATTCAGGCATTGGAGTGCAACAAAAATAATTGCCCGACCGGCGTTGCTACTCAGCGCCCCGAACTGGTTCAAGGCTTGGTGGTGAGCGATAAAAAAGTCCGGGTCGCGAATTTCCACGAGGAGACCATGAAAAATTTTGTAGAGCTGATGGCGGCTGCCGGCCTTGACCACCCCGATCAAATTACCCGCCACCATATCTGCCGCCGGGTGAGCATGACTCAGGTCATGCGCTACAGCGAACTGTACCCCGAAGTGCCGGAAGGCTGCCTGCTTCGGGAATCGGACGTACCGGAGGGTTTAAAGATAGACTGGCAATTGTCGGGGGCAGACCGGTTCTAGTACGGCCAGACCGGATTATCTGATGGTTTTTTACGCCCTAGCTCTTTTTGATGCGGGCCTTTAACGGATAGCCCATTCGTGGCTCAATCACTAGCCGAAGGGCGCTCCTCCTCATCCGGGTTGGGGTTGCGGAGGGCATTTTCCAGCCGCACATCCCGGTAGTGGCGCTTGAGCCAGGTAGCCAGCCCATCGAGCCCGGGGAATAATACCCGTTCGTTGATATTGGACTGGTCCAGCTTATCGCGGATTTCCCATTTGAGGTGGGCCGGTATGATGATTTTGAAATAGCGGACTTGCCGCCCGGGCAGCCAATCGCTGAGCAGGGTATTGGGGTTCGACATCATCGAAAAAACCGCATACTGGTTGACGATGCGGTCGTCAATGGAAGGGGGCTCAAAGAAAACCGCAAAATCATCCTTCTTCAGATAGCTGAGCTTTGATAGGCTGTCTACTGCCCGCCCCAGCATCTCAGCCGTGAAAATGTGCGAACCTTCCCCCTCAATGATAAGCGCCAACTGATCGGGCAGGTAGGTCTTGGTATCGACATAGTTGACGGCCCAGATCACGCCATCCCGGTTGTAACGGTTGAAATCATTGGTGGTAAAGTGCAGGGCTACGTAGGGCGAGTAGGTCCAGTCAAGCAGGCGGGTGGGCAGGCCGTGGTGCTGTGCCAGCGCCAGCCAATTCCAAATAGAGGTGTACTCCGAGCGGATCTGTTTGTGGGAATACTTGCGGAAGTTGCGCAGCAAGTGCTTCTCAAGGTGGGATTCGCCGAGGCGGTTGAGGGTGGAGGTCAGCTCGTAGCCTATATCTTCCATGCCCCGGTAGACATAGCCGGAGCGGAACCGCTGCAACTGCTCGTTCCAGGAGTCGTAGTACAGGACTTCCTGCAGCTCACTCCACGTTTTTACCGTAATCGTTTCCCCTTGTGTATGCATACTGCAAAGGTAGGGAGAAAAGCGGAGGGATGCAGGGTTGCCCTGGGGATATCAGCACAATAATACAGTATACTGAGATCCGGCGTCTAGGCCATGGGAGCGCTGGCCCTTCGCTGTTGCCCAGACGGAGCTGTCCGGTTGGCAAGCTTACTCAAGCCTCACTGTTTGTCCCTGGTGTTTAACCTGATGATACTCGGCTCCTCCTGCTCTAATTGGTATGAAGCAAAGGGCTTAATTTGATACAAGCCCTTCCTTAGATGTGGATATGTATACCCATAAAGCGGCGCGATTCAGTAGTTTTGTAGGGCACAACCTAAAGCCCCACATGAAAACTATTAATCTCATTGCTGTTTCAGGCTTCCGGATAAGGGTAGCTATTGTCTTGGTTTTCTCGATCCTTGCCTTGCCAGGCAATGCAGAAAGCCGGCTCTTGCCTGTGGCAATGGCAGGGGCGCCTGAGGATAGCCTGGAGGTGACAAGCCACACCCTTGTTTTTGTAGATACCTTTGGCCAGTTCCGCTTTCCCGAAATTGAACACGTGCAGTTCCAGCCCTTAAAGGACCTGGAATACGATGGGAAGTTTAAGCGGGGAAAGTACGTGTATTGGCTAAAGCTTACAGTCAGCAATAGGGATTCGGACGCTTTTCCCGTGTTCCTCAATGCAGGCAACTTTGATTCCATTCAAGTATGGCAACAGTCAATTGCAGGAGATACTTTCTATCTGTCTGGAAGTAGGGTATTGGCCAGCCTGGAAGTCAATCGGCTTTCTGAAAGGCAACGGTACAACGAATGAGGTCAATGAATACAAATACAGAGATTCTAACCCATTCTTAGGGATTAATTATTATCGGCTTAAGCAAATTGATTTTGATGAAGCTTACGAATATTCAAGGGTGGTTGCCATTGAATACCGTGAGCCCGAAATGATTATTCAAGTCTTTCCAAACCCATTTTCAGGCAACCAACTCCATCTTCACTTGACGAGTAAGGTGCAGTCGGTGCGTTTGTTCGATGTACGCGGTCAACTGATCCGCCAGCAAGCGGTCAATCAATATGTAGATGGCAACTACGAGTGGCTGCTGCCCAATTTGCCGGCTGGGGTATACTGGCTGATGGTGAATGCAGAAGGGAGATATTGGGCTAAAAAGATCGTAAAAAAAGAATAATGCAAGGGTTGGTAGGTTGGTATTTTGTTTTGTAAAAAACCTATTTTAAATATTTTTATTTTTCATGATAAATGAAGTCAAATTAAAATATTGATTTTTAATCGAAAAATCAACTTTGTTTTAAGCAACTCAGAGGTGCAACCAAAACCTCCAAAAACCAAAATTATGAAAAAATACATCAATCCCGTCTTGGTCTTACTTTGCATAGCCACCTTGTTTGCGTTCACCTACCGCACGGTCAAGTCTACTTCTGCTCAGTCCACTGAAAACACCCAAAGCTCCCTGGAAGGTACCTGGAAACTAGTCAAAGCCAAATGGGGAGATTCGGAAGCCCACAAAGTGCCCGAGTGGGAAGTCTACAAGATCTACACCAACGGTCATTTTTTCTTCATCTACTACGATTCGGAGGCCGTCTCAGGAGCCGGTGGGG
>CAZNSK010000017.1:0-62395 GCA_964575505.1 uncultured Phaeodactylibacter sp. | reverse complement strand
ACTGTATCTCCTCCTCATTCAACTGCACGCTCCCCTGATGTTCCAATAAAAACTGAACCACTTCAGGATGGTCGGTACAGGCATCATCGTAAGGTAAACTAAGGTTGTAGGCAGCTCTAAAAGCCTGCAAGGAATAACCACAAAGTACTTCCTCCACACACCCCTCATACTCCTCCGTCCCACAATTGTTCACCGCCTCATAGCACGGACCCGGGGAAAGGGCATTATCGCAAACTTCACAAATCTCCTGCCCAATCTGATAGTAACTGCTCCCCTCCACGGCCGACGTAATCTCTTCCAGCGTCTCGTTCAAGTCATGCGGGGTATCCATTGGAAATTGGGGGACTTCACCTCCCTGAGCCTCCTGATTGTCATAGTATTCGTTGCACAGCCTAATAACGATATTATCGATGATGCTTTTGACGCTATACTCCGCCGCTTCCCCACAGGATGCCATCAACAATGCCTCCTCCAGTTGATTGATCTCTGCCGTAGTGTGAGGATGATTGAAGGCGAACATACAATCCATGGTATTCTCATCCCACCGCGGGTTATCATAACTCCAGTCGGGGCCAGTATGGATAGGGCCGCCACCTCCGCCAGTTGGTTCCAGGTTGGTCGTCCAATTGTATGACCAGGGGTCTTGCCCTACCTCATCCTCGCACCAAGCCCAAAATTGATAAACCGTTGTTCCATGCTCGCCGGGGCTGCCGTGAATTACGGTGCCATTCTCATCATAATTAGTATAGTACCACGCCTCATCAAGACCGGGATTCCACTCATACAGTTCCCATTTATCGTCAAAATTTGAAGGGTGTTCATCAGTAGGAGGGTTCATAATATGTGTCCCTGTAATTGGGTTATAATACCCACAGTTACAGATTTCGTCGTCTTCCGCTGATTGATTCTCCGTATACAGCTCAATTTCGATCAGGCACCAGCCTCTTGGAGCGATTTCCAGGAGTTGCTCTGCTACTTTTGGGTGGGTCAAGTGGGCATACAGGAAATCAAATGCCCTTTTGCTCCCCAACACCTGACTATACTGAAAGAAAGAAAAAATGGATATGATCAAATTGCCTGGCCCGAATTGCTCCAACAACACCTCTGTATCTGCTTGGAGCTGGTCTTTGGTGATATGAAAAAAGGAGTAGGCGCTGTTATTTACAGCAACAAAAAGGATGGATTGTAGTGTATCGTGTTTTAGGGTGGGCACTGATATAATGTAGTGCTCAGGCTCAAACTCCTTTACCACTTTAGCTAACTTCCAGTCAAACAAGCCATTGTTGTAGATAAAACTGCCGACCTCGTCTACGGTAGCTTCTTCCATCATATGCGCCCAGAGTAAATTCAACCGGGAGACGGACGGCTTATGCCAAATGGAATCTGCCAGTAAATTAGCAGTACTCCTGGAGTCTATGCTATCGTTACGGGTTTGTTCCCTTTCAGGGATTTGGTCCGGGTCTTTGGTGCAACTATTTAGAGCTACCCCCCCCCATAATTAAAATCAAAATAAGTTTAAGCGCTTTCATGTTTCCATTGATTTTTTGATAAAAAAATACCGAGACAAATATACTTTCTTTCAGTTCAAGTAGTATATACCATCTGAGGAACGCCCCTTATCCTTGCTTTACCGGGCGTTTTACAGGACGAATAAAAAACCCTACATCCGCCGCACCTTCCCCTCCTGCTGCTCCTCCCCGGGCTGTTTGTCCGTT
Source organism: uncultured Phaeodactylibacter sp. (assembly GCA_964575505.1). Lineage (GTDB taxonomy): Bacteria > Bacteroidota > Bacteroidia > Chitinophagales > Saprospiraceae > Phaeodactylibacter. The sequence continues at coordinate 60,680 of CAZNSK010000017.1, read as the reverse complement.
TTCAGGTCCAGGATATTGCCCATCTGGTAGCAGGTGCGGCAGCGGGCCTCGTAGGTGTCCTTTTCGCCCAGGACGACGGTATGGTCATCAGCGGAGAGGCGGTAGGAATGGGTGGCCAGGTTGCCGCAGTGCTGGCAGATGGCGTGCACTTTGGTGATGTACTCCGAGACGGCCAGCAGGTTGGGCATCGGGCCGAAGGGCTTGCCCCGGAAGTCCATGTCCAGCCCAGCGACAATGACCCGCAGGCCGCGCAGGGCCAGCATCTGACAAACCTCCGGCAGGTCGTCATCAAAGAACTGCGCCTCGTCTACCCCAATGACGTTGACGCCCTCGGTCAGCTCCAGCAGGCGGCGGGAGTGCTCGATGGGCGTGGAGAGGATGTAGTTGGCATCGTGGGAGACCACCTTGGCCTCATCGTAGCGCGTGTCCACCTTGGGCTTGAAGATCTCTACCCGCTGATTGGCAATTTTGGCACGTTTCAACCGGCGGATCAGCTCTTCTGTCTTGCCGGAAAACATAGATCCGCAGATGATTTCGATCCATCCGCTGCGCTGCCCTTTAAAGTGTGGTTCTAAAAACATAGGCTTAGGGTTGAACCCCTAAAGTTACGGCAGCGGGAAGGGATTAAAAAATATTCAGGCAGACGGCGTGGATTTTTCCACCCTCCTTCCAGAAAAGTACTCTGCAGCAAAAACGTGAACTTGACAGGCGCTGTTAATGTTACTAACTTTGATCTTCCGGTCTGATTTCCGGATGCTTCTAAAGATAAATATTGGTCCACCATGATAAAAGTTGCCGATAGCGCAAAAAGCCAGATTGCAGAGATTCGTAAAGCCAAGAATTACGGAGCGGACTACTTTGTCCGTGTATGGGTCACGAGCGGAGGCTGCTCTGGCCTGACCTATCAGATGGAGTTTTCCAATGAAGCCAAAGCGGATGATCAGGTCTTTGAAGACAACGGCGAGAAAGTCGTCACCGACCTGCGCAGCTTTATCTACCTTTGTAATACGACGCTGGAATTTTCCGGTGGGCTCAATGGGGAGGGCTTTGTGTTCAACAACCCGAATGCCTCCCGTACCTGCGCCTGCGGAGAAAGCTTTGCTGTTTAGGAGAAGAATTTTAAACCCACTACTTGCTTATGTTAGTTTTTGATGCTTTCTACAAATCGAGTAGTGGGCGCTGTTTCTGTTGATTGCTTTGCAACGCCCAATAGTCAATTTGTACGGAGCTATTATTAACCCCAAACCCTTACGGTATGGTACAAATTGCAAATCCAATCTACGATGTGGTATTCAAATACCTCATGCATGACGAAAAGCTGGCTCGTCTTTTACTGTCTGCCATTATCGGAGAAGAAGTCATCAGCCTTGACCTCCGCCCCACGGAGCATCACTTTCCCCTGGGAGCGAACCTGATGGTGCTCCGGATGGACTTCAGCGCCAGGATACGGTATGCCAATGGCGAGGAGCAACTGATCATCCTGGAGTTGCAAAAGGCGAAGCTTGCCACGGATATTATGCGCTTCCGGCGTTACCTGGGCGAACAGTACAGAAATAAGAACAACGTTGTACAAGAGTCCCCGGAGGATTATGCTTCCAGACAGGCGCTGCCCATACTGAGCATTTACTTTCTTGGCCATAAGCTTGAACATACTATCGCTCCGGTCATCCGGGTAAACCGGCGGTACATTGATGCGGCTACCGGAGAAGAGCTTGAAGAGCGGGAAACCTTTATCGAAAGCCTCACGCACGATAGCATTATCATCCAAATTCCCTATCTGAAAGGGCACCGGCGTAACGAGCTGGAGCAGTTGCTTGCGCTTTTTGACCAATCTTATGTGACCCATGACCAGCACCTGCTGCACATTGAAGAAACCGAGTTGCCCGAGCGGTACCGCCCTTTACTACGCCGCCTTCAACAGGCGATAGCCGAACCTGTGGTCAGGGAAGTGATGGATGCTGAAGATGATCTGATCGAAGAGTTCAAAGATTACCAGCGGCAATTAGCTGATAAAGAACTGAAGCTTACCAGAATAGAACTGGAGGTATCAAAGAAACAGCAGGCCATCTCCCAAAAAGATGAAATGATCTCCCAAAAAGATGAAATGATCTCCCAAAAAGATGAAATGATCTCCCAAAAAGATGAAGCCATTTCTCAAAAAGAGGAGATGATCTCTCAAAAAGAGGAGATGATCTCTCAAAAAGAGGAGATGATCTCCCAAAAAGAGGAGATGATCTCCCAAAAAGAGGAAGAGCTACAGCAGGCTCGTCAGCAGTTGCAGCTCGCGATAAAGACACTTTACGAGGCTGGGCAGACTCCGGAGCACATCGCAGGAATTATGAACTTGCCTTTGGAAAAGGTAAAACAATTGCTAAATTAAAGCAGTTCTTTCTTGCATGAACCGTCAATTGTATTTGTCCAATGCCTGATTCCATTTGTTCTACTTCAGCTATCAACGCCTGACCGCCTATGCTACGCATCGGATATGACGCCCGGCAGTTGTACAACAATTTCACGGGGCCCGGCAATTACAGCCGTACGCTCCTCTCCAACCTCGCGGAGTACTATCCGGATAATGCTTATTTCCTGTACACGCCACGCCTGACCCGAAACGAAGAAACGCAGTTTTTTCTCAACAGTGCCTTGTTCAATACCCAAATGCCCCGCCGAAAAGGCTTCCCGCTACTGTGGCAAAGTTTTGGTGTAAAACGGGACCTGAGGCGGCAACGGATACAGCTTTTTCACGGGCTCAACCAATCCCTGCCCTTCGGCTTGCCTAAAACCGGCATCAAAAGTGTAGTCACGGTGCATGACCTGATTTTCAAACGCTTCCCGGATCAGTATACTTTTGCACGTCGGCTGGCCCTTGACTTCAGGCTCAAATACGCCTGCCGGGAAGCCGACCACATCGTCGCCATTAGCGAAAGCACCAAGAAAGACCTGATCCATTTTTATAATATACCACCGGATAGGATATCAGTTATCTACCAGTCCTGCCATGGCCGCTACCTACAGGAGCGCTCCAACAAAACCCTGGAGTCTGTACGGCAGCGCTACCAATTGCCCCGGTCTTACATCCTGTCAGTAGGCGCTATCGTGCCCCGCAAAAACCTATTGGGCGTAGTGGAAGCCCTGGCCATACTTCCGGAGAATGACCGTCTGCCTCTCGTGGTCGTTGGCAGAGGGCCGAAGCATAAAGCCCAGGTACAGCGCCGGGCCGGTCAGTTGGGTGTAGGCAGCCTGTTGCACTTTGTGGATGTCCGGTTCAATGATCTGCCAGCGGTTTACCAAAATGCCAGCTTGTTTGTTTATCCCTCTTTGTACGAGGGCTTTGGCATCCCCATCCTGGAAGCGTTGTCTAGCAAAGTGCCTGTGCTCACTTCCAACACTTCTTCCCTCCCTGAAGCAGGCGGGCCCGGTGCTCATTTGGTAAACCCTTATCAGCCAGCTGATATTGCAGCAGGTATTCAACAGTTGCTTTCGGATACCGCTTACCGGGCGAAATTGGTCGAGGCTGGCTTTGAGCACGCCCAGCAATTCCTGGGCGAGCCCCTTGCTGCCCAGATGATGGATTTGTATGAGGCTCTAATTGGCGAGGAGTACTTAAGCCCGGAGCCCATCACTTAGGCTAGCGCCGGTGCGCTTTGGTAGCGCTAACCGACCGTTCGTTTCCGGTGGGCAGCCTCCCGTTTTCTGCTTGCCGTTCACCATTATTATCCGCTTTGCCGCCCCGCGATTGGTAATGGGCTACACTGACTCGCCCGGAGGCAGGCACTTTTGCCTAAGAACAGCTATTCCCATCCTGGCCGCAGAAAAGCCCTTCGGGGAGGCCACAGTCTAAAAATTGCGTTTGTTTGGCGTTTGCCCGCCCTGCACCAGAAAGTACAAACTGGTTAGCGCGTTCAATCACGGAGCCTGGCTCGATTGAGAGCTGGCCTTCCACCCAAAAGCCTGCCCAGGGCGCTCCTTCGCAGTCTGTGTATACCCTGGCCCCATCAATAAGGAGTGTCCCGCCTGCTTTGACCGTAATGCGGGCGCCGGCCGGCAACCTCAGCGTGCACTGTAGCCTTAATGTTGCGCCTGGCGCTACAACGAGGTCAGACCGCAAGCTGCGCAGGCTGCTCCAAACCACGTCAGCGCCTTCAGGTATAGTAACCGGGGCTTCCGTTGGCGCGCAGTGATTGGGCGACATTTGGAAGCCGCCCTTCCCATCCGGAAACCGCTCGAAATCGGGTTGCAGCTCAGTGAAAAAATGATGCATGCGGCCAATCTGGCATTCCGTAAGGGCGCAACGCTCTTGAAAATTGCAGCCCAGGCGGTTATAATCGGATTGCCAAGGGGTATCCGGGCAGCCATCGCCACCATCCGGGTGTTTTTTGTGGGCTTGTAATGGGCTGATATGGTCCAGGGACAGCACGTGAAAAATCTCCCCCAGCAGGTTTTCGCCAAGCCCGGCATCGGTACCGGGGTAGTCGGCTTCGCAAGTCTGCTCCCCCGGCGTATTGCCGTGTTGCCAGATATTGTAAGTGCCAAACAGGGCCTGGGCTGGGTAATCGGGCACCGCACCGTTTTGACAGCTCATGGAGGCCGTTAGCCCGCCACCACAGGGCCAGTAGCAGTCATTGTCGTCCGGGATAGCCGGGTTGCCGGGTGGCTGTGCCATCCACTTGCCGCCGGTAATGAAAATATGGAAGGCGTGCTGGGTCTCCGGCGCTGTAAGGGCGGTGTAATCAGGGTGCGCAGGATCGGGCGATTTCAAATACCGGTCGTCTACCTGATACCAGTAGCGGTAGCCACCCGGCTGGCAGCCTGAGTAACCGATGCCCCAACCTTTATTGTCGGGATGAAAAAACACATCTTTCCCAACTGTGCCCGTATTGAGCAAGCGGATACGGGCGTCCTTCATGTGCGGGGAGCTGTCGGTAGGGTCGTCGCACAGATTGCTGAGCAGCCCGTTGGCCCCTTCCGGCGCATTAAACCAGGAGCGGATGATATCGATATGCGCTTCTGTGAAATTGCCGGGGTCATCGGGGTGGCGGGCCCACTGCCCGAGGCGGCCGGGGTGCTCTTTTTGAAAAACATGCACGATGGCCTGCATGTACCGCACGGGGGTGAGCTCCGGGTAATCCGGGTCGGGCGCATAATTGACCGACTGTGTGCAAGGCTCCCCTTCGGCTTCAGTGGGCCAGCAATCGGGGTACCGGCCACCGGTTGTCCCTTTGGGGCCGGGGCAGACGGAGCACTGCTCCCGGGTTTGCCCGGCTTTTTGTTGAGTGAACGTACAGCCGGGGATAGCGGTAAAGGTAGCGCTGAGGGCAAGCCGTGCCGGCCGGGGCGTTGCCCGCATGCGCACAGCAGGGAAGGTGTAGGAAGTAGCGCCAGGCTCAAGGGCATCCACCGAGACCGTTGGGGTTTCCAACAGGTGCCGGCCTGTGAGTTGAAGCTCACCCGACGCTGGGATTTGCTGGAAGGCTACCTTGATATGCCCCCGGAACTCATCGTCTGCCCAATCGGCAGTGCCCTGGTCCCGGCAACCGCCACGGGTTTGCAGCTTGACTTCCACAATAGGGCAGTCCGGCGGTTCCGGATTGCGGGCGTAGGGCGCAGCGGTGGCTAGCAATAAAGATAGCAAAGCAGAAACGGATATGAGCATAGTCTAGGTATTACAAACTACTAACGGATGGGCAGCGCTTTAAGTGCCTGTAAAGAGGATAGCCACCGTGCGGCTTTGCTACACAGCGCCGTCACCACCCTTAATCCGGTGCCCGGCTTCAACTCCCCGTGCCTACAGTTGGACAAAAAACAAATTTGCGTTAGCTTTGCCCCGCTAAATCGCAAGCGATTGGTGAAGCGTAAAATAAAGAGGGCCAAACGGTTCCTCCGAACAACTATAACTTTAAACAAAAAATAGTATGGGTCAAACGATCACTTATTTAGTTCCAGTATTTGGTGTACTCGCCCTCCTGTACACTTTCTGGCGCTCTTCCTGGGTTTCCAAGCAAGAAATTGGGACGGAGCGCATGGGGCGCATCGCCGTCAACATCGCCGATGGCGCCATGGCATTTCTTAAGGCCGAGTACCGGGTGCTGGCTATATTCGTCCTGGCGGTAGCGGTTCTCCTGGGTGTTAGCGGCAATACGCCGGAATCTTCCCCGCTCATCGCGCTTTCTTTTGTGCTGGGCGCGGTTTGTTCAGCCCTGGCTGGCTTCATCGGGATGCGGGTAGCCACCAAGGCAAATGTCCGCACGACAAATGCTGCCCGCAGCAGTTTGGGCAAAGCGCTGGAAATTGCCTTCGCCGGCGGCTCTGTGATGGGGCTGGGCGTTGTTGGCCTGGGGGTCGTTGGGCTTGGAGTATTGTTCCTGGCTTATTCCAGTATCGGCTGGGATATCAACCGGGTCATCACCGTCATCACCGGCTTTTCCTTTGGTGCTTCTTCTATCGCGCTCTTTGCCCGTGTGGGCGGCGGTATTTACACCAAAGCTGCTGATGTGGGGGCTGATCTGGTTGGTAAAGTAGAAGCCGGTATCCCGGAAGACCACCCGCTGAACCCCGCCACGATCGCGGATAATGTGGGCGATAACGTAGGTGACGTAGCCGGCATGGGCGCCGACCTTTTCGAATCTTACGTTGGCTCCATCATTGGTACCATGGTACTGGGCGCCGCTTTTATATTGGCAACTGACCCTACTACGCAGGAAGTCATTAGCGGCTCCGCCGGTTTTGAGACCGACAATGAGTTCGGAGGGCTAAACGCTGTACTCCTGCCATTGGTGCTGGCCAGCGTAGGTATCCTCACCTCTATCTTGGGCACTTTCTTCGTACGCGTGAAAGAAGGAGGCGACCCGCAAAAGGCATTGAACCGGGGCGAATTCCTTTCGGCAGGCATTATGCTGATCGCTACTTTCCTCATTGTACAGTGGATGCTGCCGGCAAAGTGGACGTTTGACGGCACTCAGTACACTTCAATGGGGGTTTTCTGGGCGGTTATCTTTGGCCTGGCAGGGGGGCTGCTTATTGGTATGATTACAGAATATTACACTGGCACTGGCACCAAGCCGGTGAAGAGCATCGTTGACCAATCTCTGACCGGAGCAGCCACGAATATCATTTCCGGCCTCGGCGTTGGTATGCAATCCACGGCTGTCCCCATCCTTATCCTGGCCGTCGCCATCGTAGGTTCTTATTCCTTTGCAGGCTTGTACGGGATCGCAATTGCGGCAGTGGGCATGCTTTCCAACACCGGCATTCAGCTGGCGGTAGACGCCTACGGGCCTATCTCTGACAACGCGGGGGGCATTGCTGAAATGGCAGAATTGCCACCTGAAGTACGCGAGCGTACCGATAAACTTGATGCAGTGGGCAACACTACCGCAGCCATCGGCAAAGGCTTCGCGATTGGCTCCGCGGCACTGACCGCCCTGGCGCTGTTTGCTGCTTTCATCACAGCCTACAACCTGAGTCACCCGGATGCAAGGCTGACAAGCATTAACATTACCAGCCCATACGTAATGGCAGCCCTTTTTGTCGGGGGCATGCTGCCTTTCTTGTTTTCTGCCCTCTCTATGGGCGCTGTAGGCCGGGCTGCAATGGATATGATTCAGGAAGTGCGCCGGCAGTTCAACTCTATCCCGGAGCTGCGGCAGGCCCTCGACGCCATGAACCGCAATGAAGGCAAGGAGCTGAAGGACTGGAGCGACGAAGACCGCAAGACCTTCGAGGCTGCCGATGGCAAAGCCGAATATGGCAAGTGCGTCGAAATTTCTACCGCTGCTTCCATCCGCGAAATGGTCCGCCCCGGCTTGCTAGCCGTACTGGCCCCGGTGGTTGTGGGCCTTACTCCTGGGCTGGTAGGTTTAGGCAGCCAATTGGGTGCCGAAATGCTCGGCGGTTTGCTCGCAGGGGTTACTGTAACCGGCGTGCTCATGGCTATCTTCCAGTCTAATGCCGGAGGCGCCTGGGACAATGCGAAGAAGATGTTTGAGGAAGGCGTGGAGATCAACGGCGAGATGTACTACAAAGGGTCTGACCCCCACAAAGCAACTGTAGTGGGCGATACTGTCGGGGACCCGTTTAAGGATACTTCTGGCCCTTCTCTGAACATCCTGCTCAAGCTGATGTCTGTAGTCGCGTTGGTGATTGCGCCGCTGCTCTAAGCCAGATTGAGCTTTAATTACGGGCGCATCGGCAGCCCTGGCTTTGCCGCCCCGTTGGAGATGCTTCAACGGGGCGGCTATATTTTTGGACAACTTATTATTTTCTTTTTTCGTTATACCGACGACAAAGCGGTTTCCCTGATTGGAATTGGGGCATCATGACTTCATGCCTGCCCATGTCTCGTCGCCATAGGCTTTGGCTACCGGTGACCGTACTTAGGCAGATGGGTCGGCGTACCCGAGCATACCGGCAAACTCGTACGTCAGGTGGGCGTCCATTCCAAGTTTAGATGGAAGTATACTTTGGCACTCAATTTGTTACTATTCCGTTAAAGCGAGGCGGTGCTGCCGGTTCATTGCCAACTTTTTGGCGTAGAATAGGGTATATTTAAGACTTGGTCATTTCGTCTGTGGCGATCAGGGTCTCCCCATTGGGGCTCTATTCCGCAGGATATTATAAGTCCGGTAGCAGCAAAGGCTATTTTTTGCAAGCCGTGCCTTACCATTACAGAAAGCGCACCTAAGCATGTCAATAAAGCAATTTATTATGAAGTATAGAGGTCAGATTTTCTTCTCTGTTCTACTGCTGGCTCTTCTGGCCGCAGCCTATTACCCCCAGCCCAATAATGCTGAAAAAGAGGCGGTCCTGGTGAAAGCCGTTCTAAGCGGGTTTGGGCAACTGCACTATCAGCCCAAAGAGATCGACGATGAGTTTTCTGCTGAAATTTTCGACTTCTACCTCGATCAGGTGGACGGCGGCCGCCGCTTCCTTACCCAGGAGGATATCGCCAAATTGGAAGGCTACCGCATGGATATTGATGATCAGGCAGATGAGGGGTCTTTTGAATTCTTTAATGCTTCCGTGCAAATGCTGGAAGCGGCACTTGATAAGACCCAGGGGTACTACCGGGAAATGCTGGAGACACCCTTTGAATACCACATTCAGGAAGAAATAGAATTGGATGGCGATAAAAAGCCATTTGCCAAGAACGATGAAGAGCTGCAAGATTACTGGCGCAAATACCTCAAATACGAAACGATAGAACGTATCGTCAACAAAACCAAAGCTCAGGAAGAAAAAGGAGAAGAAGAAGCGCCGAAACCCTTCGAAGAGCTGGAGGAAGAAGCCCGGGCTGAAGTGCTGGAATTTCTGGACGATTGGTACGGCAGGATGCGCAAGCTGAAGCGGGAAGACCGCCTGAGCGTCTACCTCAATACCTTTACGCATGTTTTTGACCCCCATTCCGAGTACTACAAGCCGATCGATAAGGAGAACTTCAATATCCGTTTCAGCGGCCGCCTCGAGGGTATTGGCGCGAGCCTGCGCACAGAAGGCGACTACACTAAGGTAGTCCGGATCGTAGTGGGCGGGCCAGCCTGGAAGCAAAAAGAGCTGGAAGAAAACGATGTCATCCTTAAGGTAAGGCAGGAAGACGAAGACGAGCCCGTGGATATAACCGGCATGGTGATCGATGATGTCGTACAGCTCATTCGCGGCGACAAGGGTACGGAAGTGACGCTTACCGTGAAGAAGATTGATGGTTCTGTTCAGGATATCACCATTACCCGTGATGTAGTCGTACTGGAAGAGCAGTTCGCGAAGTCGCTCATCATCGACGATGAGGAGACGGAGGAGCGTATTGGCTATATCCTGTTGCCGTCTTTCTACGCCGATTTCCAAAATAAAAACGGCCGGTTCTGCTCTAAAGACGTAGCCGCCGAGATTGAAAAGCTGAAAGCTAAAGATGTGGATGGCATCATCCTCGACCTGCGCTACAACGGCGGCGGCTCCTTACGGGATGTCGTTAAAATGACGGGCTTATTCATCGAGAAAGGCCCCATTGTGCAGGTCAAATCCCGCCGGTCGGATGCCGAAGTGCTCCGGGATACGGATTCCCGGGTGCAGTACGATGGCCCCCTGATCGTGATGGTGAATTCCTACAGTGCTTCTGCTTCAGAAATTCTCGCCGCCGCATTACAAGACTACGGACGGGCGGTAATCGTTGGCAGCCCCTCTACTTTCGGGAAAGGAACCGTGCAGCGCTTCATTGATCTCGACCGGACCATTCGCGGGTTTAACGAGCTGAAGCCATTGGGGGAAATCAAGCTGACCACCCAGAAGTTTTACCGGGTGGATGGCGGCTCTACACAACTGAAAGGCGTGACGCCTGATATCATCCTGCCGGATAACTTCTTCTACATCAAAACCGGAGAGCGGGACCGCGAATATGCCATGAAGTGGTCGGAAATCGAACCGGTAGAATACGATCAGGATGTACTGAAGGTCGATAATATCAGCAAGCTGCGCAGCAATAGTGAAAAGCGGATTGAAGAAAACCCGACTTTCCAGAAAATCCTCGCCAATGCCAGGCGGGTAGAGCAGCAGCGGGAGCACACCTCCTATCCCCTGGAGCTGGAAGCTTATAAAGAGATGCGGGAAACACGGCAGGAGCAGTCCGATGAGTTCGATGGCGTAATGGATCAGGTAGTGCTGGAGAACCTCCGCAACCTGGACGAAGACCTGCCCGCTATCGAGGCGGATGAATCTAAAAAAGCTCGTAATGACGAGTGGCTGGAAAATGTCTCTAAAGACATTTACATCAAAGAAACCATCGCTATTATGCAGGATATGATCGATCAGCAGTAGGCCGGGCAGCTTATTGCGACAGGGGCTTTTCTGCTGTACAGGAAAGCCTCTGTTTATTTCCGCATCTTTGGTACATTTGCCATCATAATCAAACCACTGACGAGCGTGAATTACCTCAACCTGGAAGACGTTTCGAAAATGTACGGAGAGAAGGTCCTATTCGATAACATTTCCCTGCAGGTGAACCAGGGGCAGAAGATTGCGCTGGTGGCTAAGAATGGCTCCGGCAAGACGACCCTGCTGCGGGTAATTGCCGGGGAGGAAGCACCGGAAGGGGAAACCGCCAAGGTCTACCTGCACCGGGATGTACGGATTGGTTTTTTGAATCAGGACCCCGAATTTTTTGAAGAGCACACCATTTTGGAAGCCGTGCTCGATTCGGATAACGAAATGATACAAGCCGTCCGCGCCTACGAATACGCTATGCTCTTCCCCAATGATACCGATGCCATGCACAAGGCTATTGCCAAAATGGATGGTTTGAAAGCCTGGGATTTTGAAGCCCGCATCAAAGAGGTGCTCACCAAACTGGAGGTTAGCGATCTCAACATGCCGGTGAAGAACCTGTCTGGGGGTCAGAAAAAGCGCCTGGCCCTGGCTAAGCTCATCATCGAAGAGCCCGAGTTTTTGATCCTCGATGAGCCCACCAACCACCTTGACCTGGATATGATTGAATGGCTGGAGGAGTACCTGCAGCAACCCCGGATCACGCTATTCATGGTAACGCACGACCGCTACTTCCTGGAGCGCGTATGCAACATTATCGTTGAGCTGGACCTCGGCAAGCTGTACCGTTATACGGGCAGCTACACCGACTTCCTGGAGAAGAAGACAACCCGCCATCAGGTAGAAACGGTGGAGCTGGAAAAAAGCAAGAAACTGCTCAAACGCGAACTGGAATGGGTGCGCCGCATGCCCAAGGCCAGAGGCACTAAAGCCAAATCAAGGGTCGATGCCTTTCAGGAGCTGAAAGAGGAAGTATCGCAGCAACGGATCGATGAAGAGATGCAGATCGACATCAAAGGTCAGCGCCTAGGCAAAAAGGTGCTGGAAGCCCATAACATCAGCAAGGCATTTGGGGACAAGGTATTGGTGGATGGCTTCAATTACAAGTTCCGGAAAGGCGAGCGGGTAGGCATCGTCGGGCCCAATGGCGTGGGAAAGACCACTTTTCTGCAGCTGCTGACCAAAGACATCCGCACCGATAGCGGCAAGGTGGTGGTAGGCGGGAATACGGTATTTGGCTATTACACGCAGTCTGGTATTCAGCTGTCGGAAAACAAGCGCGTCATCGACGTCATTCAGGATATTGCCGAGTACATTCCCCTGGAGAAAGGGCAAAAACTGACCGCCCCGCAGTTGCTGGAGCGCTTCCTGTTCAACCGGAAGCAACAGCAGGTATATGTTTCCCAGCTAAGCGGGGGGGAGCGCCGGCGGCTTTATCTGCTGACGGTCTTAATGGAGAACCCCAACTTCCTTATCCTGGACGAGCCGACCAATGACCTGGACATCATGACCCTCAATGTCCTGGAAGACTTTCTTTTGGAATTCCCGGGTTGTATCCTTATCGTTTCCCACGACCGCTACTTCATGGATAAAATAGTGGACCACCTATTCGTTTTTGAAGGCAAAGGGCAAATCCGCGACTTCCCGGGCAGCTACACGCAGTACCGGCAAGTCAGGAAAGAAGAAGAACGGGAAAAAGCCCGTCAGGCGAGAGCAGCCGCAGGCAACGGCAAACCCGCCGCCCAAAAATCCAAATCCGCCCCTTCCGCCCTCTCGCACGAAGAGCGCAAGGAGCTTAAGCGGCTGGAAAAACAGGTGGTCCGTTTGGAGGAAAAGAAGGCGGAGCTCACCGAAAAATTTAACGATAGCAGCCTGAGCCCAGATGAGATAACCGCCCTTTCCAAAGAGCTTTCGGCCCTGAACGAAGAGTTGGAAGAAAAAGAAATGCGCTGGATGGAACTGGCTGATATGGCCTGAACGGCACTTGAGCCATTTTGCGAAAGCGCTCCCCGGAGCTGACCCCACCGGATAGGCTCAGTTAATAATATAATGCTCAAACGATTATTCACGGACTAGTGCGACTAGTCCGAAATAGCACAGCGTATTTCACGCTTGGGCGCCCTGGTTTTACTGGGTTTCTTCGGTTAGTCATTTCTGAAACACTCCACTAGTATGGCGATAAAGTATAGCAGCCTCTTATTGATATTGGTTTGCCTGTTCGGGCCAGGGGCAGAGCAGGGCCGGCAAAAAGTGGCCTTCAAAGCCCACTACAAAGGAATGCTGCTGTACGGGGAGGCCCACTACGAGCGGGCGGTCCGGCAATTTGAGAAAGCGCACCGGATTTTGCCTGATAACTACAACTTCAACCTCTCCCTAGCCTTAGCGTTAAGCCGTATAGGGCGGGCGGACGACGGCTTGGCCCTGTTGCAGCAGAGCGAGACATTGCTCAGGCCTGGAGATCCGGACCTAAGGCAAAAGAAAGCCAGCCGCCTTTTCCTCAATGGTATGGTGCTGCTCTACGCAGACCGCGCCGGGCGGGCCCTTCAGCCACTGCGGGAAAGCATTGAGCTGCAGCAGCAGCTGGGCGATCCCAAAAAGCTGAGCATTTATTACAATGCGCTGGGGTACGCTACGATGCTGAATCAGGGAGGGAGTGACCACGGCAGCGATACCCTGGGCTGGCACTACCACGTGCACCGCCGGGACCTGATCCGCGCCCTCGGCCATTTCGATCAGGCCGTCACTTATGATACCAAAAACGCTAATGCCCTTTACAATTATTTTTTGGTACGGGACACGCTGGGCCTGGAAGGGCTGGAGGCATACTATGCACAGCAGGATTCCCTGCCCGCTTTTTCTACGGGCGAGCTGCCCGGTAATACGGAGCGGACCCTACAGTTTACTGACTATGAGGAACTGTTGTTTCTGCTGGATTTGTCGGGCTCTATGGTGATGGAGCAAGTGCCGTGCATGGGGGCCAGCCGCTTTAATGTGATGAAGCAGACTGCCCTCTTTATTTTGGATAGCCTGCCGGAGCAGACCCGGCTGGGGTTGGGCAGTATTGATGGAGATTGCGGCACGGAGCCGGAGGCCTGGGATGCAGTAGGGGCACTAAGCCGCTATGATATGCGGTATCGGCTGCGCTTTCTGGCTCCTAATGGCACTACACCGTTGCTGGAACGCTTGCAAGCCAGCCCTGAGCTGTTTTCCAATGACGATCAGACGAGAAAGTCCATCTTCCTCATCAGCGACGGTGCCAATGTTTGCCGGTCGGATGGGGAAAACATCTGCGCCTGGGCAGATGCGCTGGCGGGCCGCCGGATCACCATCAATATCCTGACTTTTTTGGACGCCACGGAGCGCAATACCAACGCTTTTGCGGAATACGCCTGCCTCGCTGACAACACCGGAGGAGCTATTCTATATATGGACAACTACCGCTGCGGTTACGAGTACTTTGGGGCTTCTTTGGTAGAAAGTTGCCAGCCCCGCATCCCGAGCCTACGTAAAGTCAGTTGCTGGGGGGCAGCCACCAAGAGTTTGTGGGCCGTAGAAACCGCACCATAAAAGTGCCAACCTGCGAAACAAAATTTCGGTCCATGCTATCTATATTATAAGCGCGTTGCCAAAAAACGGCTAAAAATTGTACCTTTGCCTACCCCGTAAAAGGCTAGGAAATTCTTGGCTTTGCGCTGAAAAACCTCAGGTAGAAAACCGAGCGCTTCCAATCGCCCTAAAGCCGTTAAAAGAAGATGCCGGCAAAATAAAATATTTGCGTGTTGCAATCTACAGGTGCATGCGCATCGCATTACAATAAACAAATTAAATTCATCTGCTATGCCATTCGATCTCGATATGATCAAGGCGGTGTACGACGCACTGCCTGAGCGAGTAGAGGAAGCCAAGAAAGTGCTTGGCCGACCGCTCACCCTCACTGAAAAAATACTTTACACCCATTTGCACCCCGAATCCCCCCTGCAGAACTATACCCGTGCCAAGGACTACGTTTTCTTTGCCCCCGACCGGGTGGCTATGCAGGACGCTACTGCCCAAATGGCGCTGCTGCAGTTCATGATGGCAGGGCGGGATAATGTAGCCGTACCCTCAACTGTCCACTGTGACCACTTGATTCAGGCAGAGGTGGGCGCCGAGCAGGATTTGGCAAAAGCCAATGATATCAACAAGGAGGTCTACGACTTCCTGTCTTCCGTTTCCAACAAATATGGCATTGGCTTTTGGAAGCCCGGCGCAGGGATCATCCACCAGATTGTACTGGAAAACTACGCCTTCCCGGGTGGTATGATGATTGGTACCGATTCCCACACGCCAAATGCCGGCGGCCTGGGTATGGTTGCGATCGGTGTAGGTGGCGCAGATGCAGTAGATGTAATGGCAGGCATGCCCTGGGAGCTTAAAATGCCGAAAGTCATCGGTGTGAAGCTGACTGGCAAGATGAGCGGCTGGACTTCTGCCAAGGACGTTATCCTGAAGGTGGCGGGCATCCTGACCGTGAAGGGCGGTACTGGCGCAATCGTGGAATACTTCGGCGAGGGCGCGGAATCCCTGTCTTGTACCGGCAAGGGCACCATTTGCAATATGGGCGCGGAGATTGGCGCCACCACTTCGACCTTCGGCTACGACCAGGCCATGAGCCGCTACCTGCGGGCAACGGAGCGCGCCGAAGTAGCAGAGCTGGCGGATGGCGTCAAGGACTTCCTCACCGGCGATGCGGAGTGCTATGCCAATCCCGAAAAGTACTTCGATCAAGTCATTGAAATTAACCTGTCTGAGCTGGAGCCCCACATTAACGGCCCATATACACCGGACTTGGCCTGGCCGATTTCTAAGTTTGCCAAGGCTGTTAAGGAAAACAATTATCCACAAAAGCTGGAAGTGGGGCTGATTGGCTCTTGTACCAACTCTTCCTACGAAGACCTTGACCGGGCGGCTTCTCTGGCACGTCAGGCGGTGGACAAGAAACTCAAAGTAAAGTCAGAATTTACGGTAACGCCGGGCTCTGAGCAAATCCGATTTACGGTAGACCGCGACGGGCAACTGGATGATTTTGAAAAAATGGGCGGTGTGGTGTTGGCTAATGCTTGTGGGCCTTGTATCGGTCAGTGGGCACGCCATACCGATGACCCCAACCGGGCAAACTCTATCATCACCTCCTTCAACCGGAACTTCTCCAAGCGTAACGATGGTAACCCGCAGACCCGCTCCTTCGTGGCCTCTCCGGAGATCGTAACGGCTATGGCTATTGCTGGTGACCTGACCTTCAATCCGCTTACGGATACGATCAAAAACGAGAACGGAGAGGACGTGAAGCTGGATCCACCATCTGGCGTTGAACTGCCTGCTAAGGGCTTCGCCGTTGAAGATGCTGGGTTCGAATCGCCCGCTGAAGATGGTAGCGGTATTGAGATTAAGGTGGATCCGGACTCGGACCGCCTGCAGCTGTTGACGCCATTTGAGCCGATTACACAAGAGCAGCTGAAAGGCATGCGCCTGCTGATCAAAGCCAAAGGCAAATGCACAACGGACCACATTTCTATGGCGGGCCCTTGGTTGAAATACCGCGGCCACCTGGACAATATTTCCAACAACTGCTTTATTGGCGCTATCAACTTCTTCAATGGCGAGATGAATAAAGTTGCGAACTATGTGGACAGTGCGGACGAAGCAGAATTCCTGCCAGTCCCTGACTCTGCCCGCAAGTATAAGGCAGCAGGTATCAGTACTGTAGTATTCGGTGAGGAAAACTACGGCGAAGGTTCTTCCCGCGAGCACGCCGCTATGGAGCCCCGCCACCTGGGGGTCCGCGCTGTAATCGTGAAATCTTTCGCGCGTATCCACGAGACCAACCTGAAGAAGCAGGGTATGCTGGCCCTTACCTTCGTTAATCCCGATGATTACGAAAAGGTACGCCAGGACGATAAGATCGACATCCTTGGCTTCAATGAGATGGCACCCGATAAGAACCTAACCGTAAAGCTGCACCACAAGGATGGCTCCACGGACGAGTTCGAGGTCGCACACACCTACAATCAGGCGCAAATCGATTGGGTGGGCGCGGGTTCCGCACTGAATAAAATTCGTGAGGAACTGGCGGGCTAAAGCCAGGCACTTTACAGAGATTCAATTGAAAAAGGAAGCCATCTCGGGAAATCCCCTGGGATGGCTTCTTGAATGATTGGGGTATATAGGTCAGGTGTTTTTTAGAAGGTATGCGCAGCAAGCAATACCAGGCTTCGGTGAAACGCTTGATTGGCAAAGAAGGTGAAATCGAGCTGAGCGCCCAGCTGCAATCTTTCGGTTGCCGGGATAAGCACCCGTGCACTCAGTGGAATGCCAACTATCCACTTATCAATGGTCTCAATACGGCTCTCCAGTACTTCCAGGTCATGGGTTGAGGTGATATTGTATCGCGCAAGGGTCTCATAGCGGTGCCGGCGGAAAGCCCCGCTTAGCCCGGTACCCATTTGCCACTGGCTCTTAGCTCCGATACGGCTGAGGGTGTAATAGCCAATGAGGTTGAACTGTGCGAGACGGAGCGCACGCGGGCTTCTTGGGCTATGCGTGACTTCATTCTCTGCACCTGCATTGAAGGTCATGGAGCGGTCAGTACCGTACTCGCCTTTCCAGCCGGCATAGTTGGCCTGTAAGCTGCCAGTCCACCTTGGATGGATGGCGTAATTGAGGCCAATTCCAAATTGCAGGCTTCGGATGGGGTAGGTCACGTTGCCCGTGCTCTGGCCAGAGTCGCCGCCTTCAAAGCTCATGAGCTCCGTGCGGTAGTCATCGAAGATTTCAAATTGCTGGTAGCCCAGTGAAGTTTGCACACTCCAGAGGGAGTCCTGGGCAGTTGTGATCGTTGCAAACAGGATAATCAGAAAACCAGTGAGGGTTAGCCTTTTCATTGCTTCAGCGTTTAGTGGTTAATAATAGTGCCGGCGGCGGTTAGCTTCTGGTCTACCCAGACCTGCAGCGCGTACTGCCCGCTGGGTATTGCCCCCGGCCGGAGGGTTACGACCGGAGCAAACGGCTGCCCCAGTTGCCGGACAAGCCGGCCTTCCGTATTGTAAATCAGGAATTGTACCGTCTTTCCCGACAAGCCATCAAAAGAAATATTCAGGAATTCGGTAAAAGGGTTGGGGTAGGCATTCAGGGATAAGCCCGGTACGTATATCTCTTCCATATTGACCAGGATAAAGTTTTCGTCTAGGGTGGTTAGTGTGGTATTGGTGAAAATCGGCTCATTGAAGTCGAAGTAAATAGCGGCATCATTTTCGATGGTAGTGCCAAGCGGCAGCCCCTCCCGGTGCTCCGCCCGGTAGCGTACGTATCCCTGTGAGGCTTCCAGGTTGGTTGTGCTGTCGGGTAGGAGGATATTATCAAACCGGAAGCTGAGCAGGTTGTCCTCCAAGACCGTTAGTTTATAATCGTGGTTGCTGCCCAGGGGCTGTAAAGTGCTCAGGTTGAGTTCAGGTGGGAAGGGATTGAGGATTTCCACCGTGAATGCAGTGTCTGTACCTGTATTCTGGAAACGGATTAGGTATTCCAGTACAGTGCCCGGCTCTACCTGCCCTTCCGGGCCATAGCCTTTCGGGAACACCTGAATATCATTGGGGTCGAAGCTGCCGATGTTCTCCCGGCAGTCAATATCCAGCCAGGGGTCACTGTCGCTCTGCGGGAAGATATTGACAAAACCGGTGCTGAAGGTGCCATCGGCATTGGTGCCACAGCCTTCGAGCACAGCGCTGAGGAAATCTGCGCCCGGTGCGCCCGGTTCCTGTGGCGTATTGAAGTAGTAAGTGCTGCCATTCGCCGGGAAAGTGAGCAGGGTTTCCTGCCCTTGCGCCAAATCATAGGTTTCTTGTTGCAATAGCACGGCATCTTCAATGACGATGTACTCCAGCGGCGCCGCCATGTCGCCATCGCCGGTATTCTGAATACGGAAAAAGGCGGTAGTGTCCAGACAGAGGGCTTCCAGCTCCAGAAACGCACCGGAGTAACCGGGTAAAGGTGGCAGGCAAAGCTCATCTGGGAAGATATGTGCCTCGGTGCAATGGCTTTGACCCAGTTCAGCCTCGCAACTCACCAGCACAGTCATACTGAAACGGCCGCATTGCCCGATATCCAGATTCTCCACGTCAAACTTATACCGGCCCGGGCTAAGCTCTTCAAAAGGTATGGACGCTCCCTCCAGCTCTAAAAAGGGGTC
The DNA here is from genome assembly GCA_964575505.1 of uncultured Phaeodactylibacter sp. Taxonomy (GTDB): domain Bacteria; phylum Bacteroidota; class Bacteroidia; order Chitinophagales; family Saprospiraceae; genus Phaeodactylibacter. The sequence goes on along the minus strand of CAZNSK010000017.1, from coordinate 41,647 downwards.
AAGGGTGATTTCCACGTGCACATTTCCAGCGGATGCCGTGCCAATATTGCAGTAATCCACGGTGTAAGTGTTGGAAAAGCAGCGGCGCAGGAAAGGCGTGCTCAGATTGACATGTAGCAGGGGGCAGTAGACGACCGGAGTAGCCGGGATATCAATCGAAAGCGTATCGAAAAAGCCGGAAAAAGCCAAAGCGTCCGTAGGGCATTCTGATTCGTAGTAGGGAGAGTTAAAGAAGGGCGTCAGGGTAAAGGTGCCGGTGTCTGCCTGCATGGTGAACTGCCCGGCTGTGTCCGTGATGGCGATGCTTTCAAAGCCCGGTTTGGTCAGCGTAAGCCCGGTATTGGGCAGGGTAGGCTCATTGGGGCCTTTTTGGCAGTTGTTGTTGAGGTCCAGGAAGACCTGCCCGCTGACCTGATTGGTGAAAAGATTGCCGAAGGCATCCGTTTTCATCAGGTAGGTGCTGCCTTCAGAAAAGTCGAGTGAAGCCTTAGGCCCTCCCACAAGATAGCCACCATCATGGGTAGATAAGAGGTCAGAGCCTCCTTCAAAACCTAATCTGGGGTAGTTTTGCTCCCAGAGGTGGGTACCATCCACATCGATATGGAGTAAGAACAGGTCATTGGCATAGATCCCATTGGAGACGTTGTCACCGCATATGACGAAATTACCAGCCGTATTCTCGGTAATAGCCTGAGGATAGAAATCCTGTGACAGTGTATCGTTCCAAAGGATATTACCATCTGTATCTAGACGGGATAGTTGAGGTATACCAGTGCCTACGGAGATCACCCCCTCGGTTCCATTGACTACAGCAAGGTGCTCAGGAATATCGCTGGCATTCCCATCTTCAGGAAGTAGTGTTCTCCATAATACGATACCGTCAGCATTTGTTTTCTGGACAGCACGGCGGTGGAAACCGGTGCCAGAAATAGGTGTTTCCAGACCCAGGTACAGATTGCCTTCTTCGTCCTCCACCACTGTATGCACTCGCTCTTCGATCGGTAATTCGTAGCTTATTTTCCAAACTTCTTCTCCATCTGAAGTCATCCGCATGACTGCTGCATTCTGATTGTCGTCATAGCCGCAGAGGACGAAGTCGCCGTTAGCAGTTCGGGTGATGGGGCGCCCCGCCGTGAAGAAGAAGTTAAAGTCATAGGAAAACGGGATGGCTTTACTGTTAATAGGTTCCCCTGCTTCATCAATTAGAGTAATGTGGGTATCAGAAATGAAGAAAAATGTTCCATCTGCATTAGGGGCTGCAAAAACGCCATAGCCACCGGGATAGGTTTTTAGCCACAAAGAATCTCCAACTTCGTCTACCCTTAACAGGCAAGCGTTATAGGAGCTGGAAAGCTCAATGGTGGTAGCGGCCAGATAACCACCTTCCGGGTGAGGCTTTATATCCCAAATCCGGTTATCGTTACTGGAAAAGGTATAATCCTGCCGCCAGCCCTGCCCCGCGAGCTGGAGCGTAAAGAAACTGAATAGCAATAAGTAGATATTCTGGGTCTTCATGAGTTTTGTATTGAGTACACCACAAAAGTGCAGGTTCTGTCGCCCCGCTGCAATGCAATTATTTCCATATTGTAGAAATGAAAGCTACATTTGGGTATGGAGAAATATCAATTGTACGAACTCTTGGGAAGGCTTTCCAGTGGGGAGATCCGGAAATTAAAGTGGTTTTTGAGCTCAGGCTACGCTACGAAGCGGGAAGAACTACACCTGATGTTGGGCTACCTTGTAGAAAGGAAAGCTGCAAAAAGGCCCTGGCCAGAGCTGGAATTATTGCATAAACACGCTTTCCCCGGGCAGCCCTACGACAATCAGCAGCTCCGGAATGCTATGAGCGACCTGCATGCCTTACTGGAAGATTTCCTGTTGATGGAACAAGCCCGTGCTTCCGGCCTGCCCCGCACCCGCCAACTGGCCAAGCTGTACCGGCAGCGCCGCCTCGACCGCCACTTCCAGCGCACGATGCGGCGGCAAAAACAGCAGTTGGAACGGCAGCCCCTGCGCAATACCGATTATTACCAGGCCTTACTGACGTACCAGGTCAGCGAGTTAGAGCATCAGGCGGATAACCGCCGCACGGAGCCTCTGCAGCTACAGGAGATTGCGGATACCCTGGACGTGGATTATCTGGCCCGTAAGTTGCGGCACGCCTGCACCCAACGGTCGCATGAGGCGGTATTTAAGAAATCCTACGATTATGGGTTGCTGGAGCCCCTCATTGAGCGGATCGAATCAGGGGGCTACCTGGAATACCCGGCTATATCGCTTTATTATCACTGCTTTATGTTTCTGGGCGATACAGAACAGGAAAAGCACTTTTTGGCCTTCCGGGCACTACAGCAACAGCATCAGGTGCAATTCACCACAGAAGAACAAAAGGACTTGTACATGCTGGCCCTCAATTTTTGTATCCGGCAGATCAATACAGGTAATATATTTTATGCGGAAGAGAGCTGGCGGCTATACCAGGATGGGCTTTCACAACGAGTGCTTTTCGATGGGGGGCGGTTATCACGCTTCACCTTCAATAATATTGTGGCCGTGGGTATCCGGCTGGGGTATTTGGATGAGGTGTCTGGGTTTATTGCTCACTATACCGACTATTTGCCGGCAGCTTATCGGGAAGCAACGAGTCAGTTTAATCAGGCGCGGCTTGATTTTGCCCGTCAGGATTACGATCGTGCCCGCCAAATTTTACTGACAACTGAAATCAGCGACCTGGTCAATGACCTCATTGCCCGTACCTTATTGTTGAAAATCTACTTCGAACAGGGAGCGTATGATGTGCTGGAAACACACCTGGAACGATTGAGAGCTTTTGTAGGCAGGCAAGAATTTAGCCATTATCACCGGAAGAACTATGGCAATATCATCCGGGTGTTGCGGCAGCTAATTGCGCTGGCACCCTACGATGAGAGCGGCCGTGCGAGGTTGAAAGAAAGAGTGGAAAAAATGAAGCCACTCACCGAGCGGGAGTGGCTATTGTCAAAAATAGATAAACGGTAAGCAATCTTCTGCCTTAAGCATTCAACCAATCAACTCGGCTTCCATAGTGATTTCGGTATCAAGTACCTGAGAAATCGGGCAGTTGGTCTTGGCTCCGTTCGAAAGTTCGTGAAATTTGTCTTCTGAAAGCCCAGGCACTTTTGCTTTCAGGGTCAGGTGTATATTGGTAATGGCAAACCCTTCACCCTGCTTTTTCAGCTGTACCGCCGCCTGCGTATTGAGCTCTTCCGGATCAAATCCGGCCTGCTCCAGCTGAACACCCAACGCCATATTGAAACAGCCCGCGTGGGCAGCAGCGATGAGCTCTTCCGGGTTGGTCCCCTTTTTGCCGTCTTCATTTTCGAAGCGGGTTTTGAAAGAATAGGGCTGCTGATCAAACACCCCGCTTTGAGTGGTTAGGTGGCCGGAGCCTTTGGTGCCGGTGCCCTTCCAGACTGAAGTTGCTGTTCTTCTCATATTTGGTTTTTTATTGGGAACGGGTGGGTGGGGTAGATGTTCGCTATTCCACGAAGAGCCTAAGGCTTCGATGATGCCCGTCTGACCGCAGTTGCAATACATACATGCCGGGCGCCAGGCGGGCCACCGGGACGGTATGGCTGGAAAGGGGCGGCAGGTGCTGAAACAGGCCCCGCCATACCTCCTGTCCGTTGATTTGGAAAAGCCGGCCGTGTACCGGGCCCGCTTGCGTTGCTTCCAGCCAAACCGTAGCAGAAGTGTGAGCAGGCTGCGGCAAAACCGTTACCGATTCCAAGCGGGTGGGCACGGCTGTGGAGCTGGGCAAATCCGGGTAGAGCTGTGATTTGGGCACAATGCCTTTAGGCGTTCTGGGGCTGCTCCAAAGAAGCTCGCATACCGCCTCGCTGGCTTCTTCAAAGTACTCTAGCCGAATGCTGTAGCGCTGGCCGGCCTGCAGTTGGATAGGCCCGCTTACCTCTGTAACCGGTTGGGGGACCCATTGGTCAATTACCAATTCCTCATTGACCCATAGGCGGACGCCATCGTCGGAGCGGGTATGGAAAGTATAGGTTTCGGAAAAAGGGGCCTCTATGCTCCCCGTCCACTGCACACTGAAGAAGTCCGTCCCGATGAGTGCTGGAGCAGCCGACTCCCAGCCCCAATTGAAAGCGATAGTAGTATCAATGCGCCAAAAAGCCGGGCTGCCTTCAAAATCGTAGGTAGGGCCATCGAAATAGGCACCGGTAAGGCCAGTGCCGGAGCCAATGGGTACTTCCTGGTAGTGGGCCAGGAAAGTTTGGTCTTCTTCCGGCATCGCAAAAGCAAGCAGGTCGGAATCGCCGACCTCCTCCCATCCCTCGAAGGTATACAGGATGCCGTCAGCCACCTGGCTGGCGGGTGCCTGCAGGGAGCGCACAACGCCCACTACGCCTTCCTCGGTTTGTGGGGCCGTCAGGGAGCGCCCGTCGAGCCGGAGTTGCAGGCCAGTAGGCTGAGTAAGCAATTGCAGGTTGCGCTTTTCCGGGTATACATCCCGGTAAACCGACCGAGATAAGCCCTCATCGTCTTCTGCCTTGAGGTGGATTCGGTACCAGACATTTGGAGAAGTTTCACCAATGGTTGGAATTTCGAAGCTGCCGCCGGGTCCGGGTTGCGGGGCCATGCCAGGATGGGTATGGTCATCGTGGTGAAAGTCGATGCGCCAGGTGAGCTGACTGGCCGGAAGCGTACCTTCTTCTGCATCGGAAGCCATACCTTCAAATTGGAGGAGGTCGCCCGCCCGGTAAGTGCTCCCCTCGGGCGGGAAAGTAATTTCGGGTAGGGGCCGGGTATTATCCGTTACGGTCAGGATGGCTGCTTCTGTCCATATTTCCCCTTCCCCGTTGCTGATGCGGCACCGGATGAGGCTGCCATCATCTGCCAGGCTGACTGCATTAAGCAGGAGCGTAGGGTCTGTTGCGCCGGGAATATCCATTTGGTCGCGTTGCCATTGGTAAGACAAAGGGGCGGCGCCGGAGGCGGCACAGGAGAACGGGGCGTCTTCACCCACTACTCTGATGATAGGTTGAGGCTGGACCGACACGAAAGGGGCGCCGCTGCCGGTGTAAGAAACCTTCCACAGCACGCCATTGCCAGAACTGGTATTGTCTATTTCCGAGCCTCCGCCCATACCGCGGCGCTCCAGGTAGTAGAGGCTCCCATCCGGTGCTGTGTGCAAAGCAATCGGGCGCTCTACGCCCGCAGCAAAGGGTGCGTGCACTGTACCGGTCTCCGGCGTCATACTCCAGATGGTACCCTCGCAGTAATCGGCGAAAAAATACCGGCCCTCGTATTCGGGCGGGAACTGCAGCTGCTGGGGCCGGTAAAAAGCAGCACCGATGATCGCACAGCCCACCCCGTGGTTGTAGGCATGCAGGGGCTGTATGTGACCGGCGGGGAAGGACGGGCTGCCGGGGCCTTCCGCCAGAGACCAGCCGTAATTGCCGCCCGCCTGGATTTCGTTGACTTCCTCGTAGTCATTGCTGCCTACGTCGTTGGCCATTATCCTGCCCGTAGCCGGGTCAGCCGCCATGGTGAAGGGGTTGCGGAAACCATAGGCGTAGATCGCCCGCTGTGGCCCGCTTAGCGTTTGGTAAAAAGGGTTGTTTTCGGGGATGCTGCCATCCGGGTTCAGCCGCAGGATTTTGCCCAGGGTGGTGCCGAGGTCCTGCCCGTTTTGAGGAGCGGCGCCGTCGCCCACCGCAACGTAAAGCTTGCCATCACTGCCAAACACCATCGCGCCCCCATTGTGGATAGTGCCGGCAAGGGGAGCGAGTTCGAAAAGTACCACCTCGCTATTGGGCAGGGCGGCGTTGCCATTGGCCGTAAAGCGGCTGATGCGGTTGTAGTTGCCGCCCGCTACGGTGTAAAAAACGTAAACAAAATTATTGAGCTCAAAGCTGGGGTCCAGCACCAGCCCGCTCAGCCCCCGTTCGTTGTAGTTGTCTACCGGCAGGCTTAGGAAAGGATCTGGCAACAGGCTGTCGTTTTCCACAATCCGGATATGGCCATCCTTTTCGGCAATAAATACTCGCCCATCGGGCGCTACAGCAAGGGTCGTGGGGTCAAGGCCGGTAGCGACTTGTTCTTCGACAAAACCAGGGGGGAGTTGGGCGCTCCGCAGTAATAAAGGGGTGCTTAGAAGCAGTAGAATAGATACTAATTTGCTCATGCTGAAAGTGCTGCCGTTTTGGTGCCCTTCCAATATAAAGAATTACTCCTCCAAAACCCAGACTTGGCTGTTTTCCTTTATGGCGATGACGCCTTTGCCGGCTTGGAGGTAGAAACCCAGATTGTCTTGCTCAAAGCGGTAGACATCGGTGTAGGTGGTGCCATTGAGGTCGGCGGTTGGCTGCAGTTGCATGAGGTTGGTAATGCTGGTCTCCGCCGGTATCAGGTTGCCATCAAACCGCTTCTCAATGACCTGGCCAGCCTGAATAGAAGGGGTGCCTGAAGAATAGGAAACCTGTATAGCATCGAAGAAGTTCTCGGTTTCCCATTCGTACAAACCGGTAAAAATGGCGATATCCAAAAGCCGCTCGTTATCCTCGGATACAAATATGTAGCGCCGGTTGTCGGTGAGGAAGTATTCGCAGCTCGACGGGCTGTTGAACCGGGCTTCCGTGCAGATGATGTTGACACAGAGCTGATCCGTACCCGCTTCCTCGCCCCGGGGCGCATTGAAGGCTATTGCTTGCCCATTGGCGTTGACAAAACGGAGGCGCTCTGTACCATCGTAGGGCAAAAAATCAAGCGCTGCTTCACTCAGCCCCAATTGCCCGATCTCCTCGTCGGGCGGGCAGTTGCAGGCGATGCCGAATAAAGTCGCGCTAACACTGAGGGCCAGCAATAGGGGCAATGATTTCATGGTCATTAGTTCGTTTTAGGTTAGCGCCTCTTTTGGATAGGCAGCTTAGAGCCGTTTGGCCCAATTGCGGGCGCAGCGCTCTACAGCTAAGGCTTTTGCCGCTGCCCTGGAAATATAACGTATAAGATATAGTAAAGGGTGCATCGCAAATAAAAAAAGAGCCATCTGTGATTCGATGGCTCTCCTGGCTAAGCTAAGAGAGCGTATTAGTCTGCCAATAATGGCAAATCAAACTGAGTGTAAACGAACAGCATGCTGTGTCAGAGGCGGTTCATCTTTATCCGGAGTCGATATAGCGATAGGGCCGGTTAAGTCTGAAAGGTGTTTAGCTGGATGCGGCTGGGAAAGTAAGGTTATGGGGAGTAGGGCGATCTTTACTTATCCCGGTTGCAGTCCATCAATCTCAAATATAAGGCGTAAGGCGTTCCGTTGTATCCCCCATTTGACTATCGGGCAGTTAATGAGCGTAGACGGGCATAAATGCCTACAAGCGGGGCAAGCGCTGCAGGAATTCATTACGCCGGCGTTTGGAGACCGGCACCACGGAGTGGTCTTCCATGGTCACCTGCCCGTCCCGGTTGTAGCGCAACACCCGGTCGAGGTTGATGAGGTGGGAGCGGTGGGTCTGGTAGAAGCCGTATGGAGACAGCAAACGGACAAACTCGCCGATATTGTAAGAGCTGATTAGTTCGATGCCCGCACTGCCCACGATTTTCGTCATTTTATTGATCCCCTGGCACCGGATGATGTCACGGGTCGGCATAAACTCCAGCCCCTCCTCCGTTGGTATGCCGATACGGTTGGAGGCATTGCCAGGGCGCTGTAGGTTTTGGAGCAGCTCTTGCAGTTGTTCGTTGTTTCGGCGTTCCCGTACCCGCCGGGTGGCATTGTGTACGGTTCGGATCAGCACATTGGTCTGTATCGGTTTCAGGATATAGCCGATCGCACAGAAGTTGATAGCATCGATCGCGAAGTTGTCAAACCCCGTAACGAAGATCACCTCAAAATCCAGCTGGTCCAGCCTGCCCAAAAGGTCAAACCCGCTTTCACCGGGCATTGCAATATCCAGAAAGACCAAATCCGGTGCCCACTTTTGAATGAGCTGGTAGCCCGTTTCGGCATTGTTTGCCATAGCCAGAACCTCCACGTCCGGGCAGTATTCATCAAGTTTGCTCTTCAGGGTAAGCCGGGCGTGCTCTTCGTCTTCGATGATGATGGCTTTGATCATGAATGCTCGCTATTCTATTTCTGGAATCCGGATAACGACCCGCGTGCCAATAGCTTCGCCGGTCGAAGATTTCAGGTCTGTAGTTTCTACATCGACGTGGTACCCCTCAATGACCCGAAGCGCATTCAACCGCTCATTGGTGAGTTGCATGGCGCGAGACTGATAGGCCTTACCCGTCTTTTGCTGTATGAGTTTGGCAGCAGCTCTGCCCACTCCATTATCTTCTAACGTACAAATGAGCGCCTGGTTCTCGGATTTAGCAATGTTGAGTGTTAAGCGGCCCGTCGATGATTTGTGGAACAAGCCGTGGGTGATCGCATTTTCAACGAATGGCTGCAGCAGCATGGTCGGGATAAGGGTCGTGTAGGGGTTGATCGTTGGCGCAACCTGGATTTGGGCTTCAAACCGGTTGGGGAAACGCATTTGCTCCAGCTCTACGTACAGCCGGATCAGGTGTAGCTCTTGGTGCAGGTTGAGGTAGCGGTTTTTGGAAGACTCCAGGAATTGCCGCATCAGCATCGCAAATTTGGATAGATAAGTATCCGCCTGCTCTTTTTCATTGGCGGCGATAAAATACTGAATCGCGCTCAGGGAGTTGAATACAAAGTGGGGGTTCATTTGGGCTTGAAGCGCCTGCAGCTCCAGCTCGGCAAACTGTTTGTTGATGGCCCGCTCCTGTTCGGTTTGTTGGCGGATGCGGTGCAGGCGCCACCGGTGCACCAGCCAGCTCAGCAACAGCAGGGCTATGCCGCCGATCAGCCAGGGCGTCGTCCGCTTCCAGAAATTGGAATGAATGACGATTGGAATAGCCTGAATTTCACTGCGCTGCTGATTGCTGTCTTCCGCCTGTACAGTGAAGCGATAGGACCCGGGAGGCAGGTAGGAATAACGCACCAACCGGTCTGCCGTTTGGAAAACCCGCTCGTCGTAGCCTTCTAACTGGTAGTAGTAGGTAATATCGCCCAGGCTTTTGTAGGAAATACCCGTAAAGTGAAAGGTGATCTGATAGGGCTCCACCTTCAGGTCATACGCAGGCTGTAGGGGCAAGGCCTCCCCTTCTACTGACAGCCCTGCAAAATAGAGCAAGGGGTGCCGAAAGTTGAAGTAGCGTTCTTGCTGCGTAATCCTGGCTACGCCGAGGCTGCTGCCGCAGTAGATGTAGTGGCTGTCGATGGCGATGGCATGCGTTTCCACCGATGGCAACCCTTGACGGAGCCCCAGCTGCTGGGCAGAATAGGTGCGCTCCAGCTCAGGAGTGACGTTGATGTTGTGAATGCCTTGGTTGGTGGCCAGCCACAGGCGGTTTGCATGGGCGGTGATGTGCTGCACGCTCAGGCCATCTGTCCCCTTCACTTTAAAGGTCCGGCCTGAATTCAGCCCTACTAAGCCCCGGCCATCGGTCCCGATCCATAGCGTTTCCCGGCCCGGATCGTAGTACAAATCGAGAACATAGGCTCCGTCGAGCAGAGTGTCAGCTTTGAAGCGTTGATAGCCAGCGGTTGCTGTATACCAAGCCAAGCCATCAACGTGGCCGAGCCACAGTTTCCCATCGGGTTGAAAGGCACAAGCGTAAGCCCGGCTCGGGTTCAGCAATTCTATGCGTTCCGGTTGCCCGCCGGCATCGTGGTGGAGGACAAAGGAGTAAACCCCTCTCGCCACACACAGCCGGCCGGAAGGGGCGTGCCACGCCAGGTCTTTCACGCTAAACCCCAGAAATTGCCGGGTGGTGGTTTGCCGGAAATCGCTTTCCATGCCCCGGTAATCAATGAGCAGGGCGGAAAGAGCGACCGGTTCCACTTGGGCCCCGCTGCCGTTGAGCTTCAAATACTCCAAGGGCTGAGGAGAACGGGCCATCCAGGCTGAACGGTCGTCTTGGAAGCAAATGGCGTTAACCTCCTGATTGCCATTGGCGGCAGCCTCCGGCCGGTCAACCCGGTGGGAGAGCCGAGCGCCTTTAGCAATTTCAAACAAGTGCCCCCGGCGGGTACCGACGAGGACTTTCCCGCTTGCCGACCGGTCCATGCAGGTGACGCTAAACTGATATTCGTCCTGGTAGGTAAGCAGGTTGGCGTTGCGCTGCCGGGTGGTCAGGAAAAACACCCCTCGGTCTTTGGTGCAAATCCAATAATTCCCCTCCCGGTCTTTGAAGGAACGGTGGGCACTTTTCAAAATATCCTGGGTGAACAACAGCGTATCTCTTTTTGCAAGTGTACTGTCGATGACCAACAGGCCCCTGTCCGATTGTATCTGCAATTGATGGTCGGCTTTGTAAAACCTTATATGCTGGGGGATCGCCTTAAAAATAGAAGCCAGATTGATCGACTCCGTTTTTTTGCCCTCAAGGTCAAAGCAATACACAAGGCTGTCGGCAGTGGGCCTTACAAAGAGCCGTGAGCCCCACATAGTATGAATAGTCGGCTGTTGGCGCTGAAGCAGGTCCAGTATGCCGGGCGTAAAATCTTTTATGATGTGGTCTCTGCGGTAGCCATCCCCGGCAATAAGGCTAAGGTGCGGGTCTGAATCATTGATCCTCAGAAAAGTGTCCCGGTTGTAGTGATAAGTCAGATAAAGGGCGTTCCGGCCGTTCAACAGAAAATCAACGGGCTTGGAAACCAGCTGGTCTGCCTCGTCGAGGTACAGTACCCGCTCCTTGCCGACTTCCAAGATTTGGGCTCGCCCCAAGTGTTTGGAGATGGCAAACCGAATGAACTCTGGCTGGGGCGCGGTGTAGTAGTGTACAATAGAGTCATGCTCAATGGCCACCAACTGATTGCTGAACCCGTGCACCCAAATTCGCCCCGCTTCATCCTCCGTGAGGCCCCACACGTCGTTAACCGGGAGCCCGTCCGCCACCGTATAGTTTTTGAACTCATAGCCATCGAACCGGCTGACGCCTTTTTCAGTGTAAAACCAGATCAGCCCGTTTTGGTCCTGAATGCCTCCGTACACGGCATTAGTAGGCAAGCCATCGTTAGCCGTATACTGTTTGTAATGGTAGGTTTGGGCAGGTGCATCCGTCCATGCCAGTAGCATTAGGCTTAGGCAAATAGCCATTGTGCTGAAAATCAAGCCGCCTTCTGTTCTACCCTTTTTCATGTGGCATGTGCACGTTTGTCTGGCTATTGGCGAAATTAATACTTTTCTATGGGTACCATTTATTGACCATACATCCGGGGCTGGTGGATTGCGCCATAAATGACCGGCCATTTATCTTGATGGCTATCGAGGCAGCACTAGCAAGGGCTTCATAGGCAAAAAACAACACTAGTCACACTAGTGGGTAAAGTTGTCTTTTCGATAGCTGGGGCGACTGGCAACAGTGCCTGCTTGCAGATTAAAGCCCCGGCAACGGCAATAGCCCAGGCGAGAAGATAAATCATTTGGTGGCTGTACGGGCCTGGGCCAAACGATGATTTTTTGCGCTGAGGTGCTTGCTGTTGCAAACGCCCAGCCCTTTAAGTACCCATCCGCCAGGCTTTAAACAGGCAGGTTTAGCTTATCCACCAGATACCGGTGGTAGATAAATAGCACAAGTACGGCGCCTCCGGTGGCAATGAGCAACCGGCCAATAAAGTGCGTGCTTTGAATGCCAACGATACCGCCAATCAGGTGCCCGACGAAGGATCCGACAATGCCGATCACAATTGAAGATACCCAGCCCCCCTTTTCATCCTGAGGGGTAATCATCTTGGCTAGTGTCCCCGCGATAAGGCCGACGAGTAGTAAGTAAATGAGACTCATAGCAATCTGTTTCGCAATTGAATAATGGCTATTGAAAAATAAGGCTTAGCGACGGTATTCAAAGTTAAACAAATTACGCCAGTTGTGCTAAAAATTCATCTTCGGTCAAAACCTGAACCGTACCCAAGGCTTGAGCTTTCTTAAGCTTAGAGCCTGCTTTTTCCCCCACCACCAGGATGTCGAGGTTGCCACTAACGGCGCTGATGTTCTTAGCGCCAGCTGCTTCTGCCTTTGCCTGTGCCTCTTTACGGCTGAGGGTTTGCAGGGAGCCGGTAAATAGGATGGTTTTGCCCGCAAAGGGCCCGTCACCGGAAGCGGCTTTAGGGATATCCTCCTCGGTTTGCTGCAGATTGACGCCCAGTGCTTCCATCTCTTCCAGCATTTTGAGGTGGTGCTCGTCGTGAAAATAGGCAGCGATATTTTCGGCAACGACCGGGCCCACGTCCTTGATATTGGTGAAATCTTCCGTCGTCCATTCCCGCAGGTCCAGCACATGCTTGATCTCTGCGGCGATAATCTTTGAAACCTTACGCCCCAGGTGATGAATACTCAGGCTGTGCAGCAGCCGGTGGATGGGGTTTTGCTTGGCTTTTTCTATGGATGCTTTGAGGTTGTCAGCCGACTTCTGGCCGAAGCCTTCCAGTTGGGCGATTTTATCATAGTCCAGGCGGTAGACATCGGCAATCGTGCGCAGCCAACCGAGCTCATAGAACCGCTCGATGATGGACTTGCCCATGCCGTCGATATCCATAGCATTCTTAGAGACGTGAAAGATGATTTGCTGCAAATTCTGTGCCCCACATACGCAAGTCGGGCAGCGCCAGGCAGCTTCTCCCTCTGCCCGGACCAGCTCCACCGGCTCATCCGTATCATTCACAGGGCAGGTCCGCGGGAACTCAATGGGCTGTTCAGAGCCGTCCCGGAGCTCGTCCATCGCTTTGACGATGTAGGGAATGACGTCACCGGCCCGCTCTACCAGCACCGTATCTCCAAGGTGCAGGTCCTTACCAGTAATGAAGTCCTCGTTGTGCAGAGAAACGGAGGCTACCGTTACGCCCGCCAGTTGTACAGGCTCGAGTTTGGCTACCGGGGTGATGGATCCGATCTTGCCCACTTGGTATTCCACATTTAGCAGCTTGGTGGTCGCCTGTTTGGCTTTGAATTTGAAGGCGATAGACCAACGGGGATGGTGGCTTGTGTACCCGGTCCGCTCCTGTAGTTCCCGGTCGTTCACTTTGACCACCATGCCATCAATTTCGTAGGGGTATTCCTCCCGTTTTTCCTGCCACTTCTGGCAAAAGTCAACGACCTCTTTGATGTTTTTGCAAACCTTGCGCTCGTCGCCTTCCGACGGCACCTTGAAGCCCAGCTGATGCAGCATATCCAGGCTTTCCTTATGAGAGTTGAAGTTGCTCAGTACGCTTTCACCGTTTTCGCCGGTAGCAAATCCAAGCGTGTAAATGAAAGCCTCCAACCCGCGCCGGGCCACTTCCTTAGGGTCTTTCATGCGCAGGGCGCCGGTGGCGGTGTTCCGGGCATTGGCAAACAAAGTCAGCCCTTCCTTTTGGCGGGTGGCATTGATCTCTTCGAATACGTCCTTCCGGATGAGCACCTCGCCCCTTAGCTCCGCTTTCTGAATGCCGTATTTGGAAAAGGCGGCCTTCAGCGGTACCGACCGGATCACACGGGCATTGGCAGTCATTTCTTCCCCCATTTGCCCGTTGCCCCGGGTGGCGCCGCGGACCAGTTGGTCGTTCTCATACACCACAGCAATGCTGCCCCCGTCAAATTTGGGCTCCACAGCGTATTCGATATCCTGCTCCTCCGGGATATTGGCGTAGCGCTTGATTTGCTTATCAAATTCCACCAGGTCGTCCTCATTGTAAGAATTGGCCAGGGAGAGCATGGGCGTGAGGTGCTCCACTGACGGGAAGTCCTCGATCAGGTCGCTGGAAACGCGTTGGGTGGGGGAGTCCTGAGTGACCAGGTCGGGGTGGTCCGCCTCCAGTTTTTCCAGCAACTTGTAGAGCTGATCGTACTCATAATCGCTTACGACCGGATCGTTGAGGATGTAGTAGCGGTATTCATGGTAGACAATCAGCTGCCGGAGCTCATTGATTTGCTCATCCGGTGATTGCTGGTGCAGGGCACTGCCGGCATTCAGGAATTCCTTCGACAGGCTGTAAAGCGATTGCTGTTCTTCTTTGCTGTACATATATCAGATGAAGTGCTTTAGCATAATAATTTCCCGCTCGGTGAGGTGGCGGGAGAAGCCTCTGGGCAGGTCTTTTTTGGTGAGCCCGGCGTAGTAGGAACGGTCGAGCCGTTTGACCTCATAACCCAGGTGCTCAAAGATACGGCGCACAATCCGGTTGCGCCCAATGTGGATTTCGATGCCGACTTCATTTTTTTGGCCGCCCCGCAGGTAGTCCACGCCATCTACCGGAGTAGGGCCGTCCTCCAGCTCGAGCCCCTGCCGGATGGCTTCGAGGTGCTCCGGGACGACATTTTTATCGAGGGTGACCTGATAGAATTTCTTAATCTCGTGGCTGGGGTGGGCCAGTTTTTTCGCGAGGTCGCCATCGTTGGTCAGCAGCAGCAGCCCGGTGGTTTCCCGGTCGAGCCGCCCTACCGGGAAAATGCGTTCCGGTACCTTATCGCCTACCAGGTCGAGTACCGTTTTGCGCCCCCGGTCATCACTTGTGGTGGTAATATAGCCCCGGGGTTTATTGAGCAGCAGGTACACCTTGCGTTCTTCCGGTTGGATCAGTTCTCCTTTAAAGCGGATTTCATCCCCTTCCTGTACCTGATAGCCCGGCGCGCGTTCCACCTGCCCGTTGACGGTCACTTGCCCGTTTTTGACATGGTCGGCCGCCTGCCGCCGGGAGCAAACGCCACAATGGGCCACGTATTTATTCAGGCGCATACCCTCCACCTCCGGCTTTTCATGGACCGGGCCGGGCTTGGGCGGCCCTGGTCTTTTGGAAAAAGAACGTTTAGGTTTTTTGCGGCTGCGGTCGTGCTTTTTGGGTGGCGGCATATACGGATGGCTTGGCTTTGTTTGAGGGGCAAAGGTACGGAAATTGGGGGGATACTGCTTTATGTCAAATTATCCGTGTGTGTACAACAAATTGTACAAAACAGGAAGTAAGATTAATACGCCATACGAAGTGGCCGCCGTCTATCAATACCGTGGCCGACAGCTCGGCGAATTTTGCTTCCGCCCCAAGTGGCTGTACCCCTAAGCGTTATGGCTGTCAAAACGCCGGTAGCCATAACTGTCCGCGGTTGGCTCAGGAGCAAACTTTCTTGTTCCTTTGCGATGGTTGCTGGGGTAGAGCTTCCCGCTCTGCTCCAGCTTATCTCGTGTTAGACTGTGTTGGGAATTTGCTTTTGGAGCGAATGTAGCCAAATTTTATTCTGAACAAGGCGCGATGAAGGAGCTTAGCCAAAGCTAAGTGACTAAAGAGGAACGCAGTGCAGGATGAAATTTGGCAAATGCAGCCCGAAGGGTGAAATCCCAACACAGTCTTAAACTTGGGGCTATACGAAGGGTGTGAAAATCAGCCTTTTGGAGCATCAAAAGAACAAGAAATCTGGGCGATGCACTAAAATAGGAACACTGCTCCGGGATCTCATCCAGCCACTTACTGTTGTTCCTGTATAGCGGAGTAAGCGGCAACTGCTACCGGGCTATTCAAAAAGTGCAATTTGTTATGCACACATTATCCGCTCAGCACGCTGGACCGGAAAAGGGAATAGATGCCATATCAGTTGATATATAGAGTGGGCTGGAATACAGATGTTCAGAAATAGACAGGTCAGTTGTGGTCAGTCCCCCTTTAGGATTAATGCTTTCCAAAAGTATATCCGATGCTTAGCTGTGGCGACAGCAATAGCCAATTTTCCTGGTCATAAGTATTGAGAAGAAATATTGGGTTGGCCTCCAGGTTTAGATATGCCTTTTTGGCGAAAGCCCACTGAGCGCCAAGGTGGGCGAGCCCGGCAAAGCCCATCGGTGCCCCATCCTCAGTAAGGCGGAGGTCCGGCGTTCGGAATGCGGCGTGCCCGAATGCTGCACCAAAGCCAGAGTAGTAGCTCAGATTTTTGGATGGATGGTGCTGCCAGAGCAATGAACTGCTAAGTCCAAAACCCTGTATCCAGCTGCCATCGAGCACCATACCAACCCTTGGGACAAGGTATAAATACCGGTTTGCCGAGCGTTCCCAGCGGTACTGTGCGTGCAGGCTGTAGCCGGTGCGAAGGTTGCTGCTCCAGTTACGGGTGTCTGCCCAGCCTCGTACGCCGATGGCAAGCCGGTCTGAGAAGCCATAAGTCAGCTGAGCAGCAACGCCGGGCGCTGCTGTTCCCTCTTCGCGGGAGGGGCGGGTTTCTGGCAGCAATTCGGCACTGCCCTGAAGGTCGATTTGGTTCTCCAGAAGCGGCCTGACAGGCAGGCTGATGGCTGGGCTGTAAACCAGGCTATGGCTGCAACTGCAGAGTAGGCAAATGGATAAAAGGGTAAAAGTATTCGTCTTCATAGCTGTAAAATTATAGGTTGCCGGAAAGTAAAATACAGCATCATTAGCAGAGAGGAAGTAAGCGTAGCAAGGGTTAACCTTCCATTGGCTTGCTTAGGGTTTTACTAAGAATTGCGGGTACGAACTTCCCGCTGCCCGGATTTTTAAATCCGCCTGGGAGGCGGTTCGGGAAGACGAGGCGTGCCAGCAGGCGAAGGAGCATTGGCGGGAGGAGCAGGATTAAAAAAATGGCTTTGATTGCCTTAGTTTCGAGCACTTAAGGCAAACTTAAAAGGATTATAAATACCATTGACTGACTAAGGTTATAGTCTGACAACCCAAGATTTCGCTTCGCGTCTACTGCGTGGTGTGATTTCTGACTTGCTCTTTTTAGCTTCGCTGATCGTCGCTGCGCTCCTCGGAGTTCTGCCTTGCTGCGTTTATCCCGCTGAAGAGCGGGACGCCGACTTCACCGTGGGGCCCCTTTTCCCCACGCTTCGTGTAGGCTATGCCTACGTTTTTTGCCCCTGCCTGCTCGCCAGCTCGCTGGCAGGCAGGTTGCCAGCCAAAAAAATAGCGGCGTCAGAGTTTTCACAAAACTTAAGTTGTCAGACTATAAGCATTGATACCGATAAAAAAACTGAAGGTTTAATTTTTTATCTTTGAACGTATGAAGTATCCAATCGGCATACAGGATTTTCGGGAGCTGCGCGAAGGCGGCTATGTCTATGTGGATAAGACAGAACATCTTCATCGGATTATTGAAGGTGGAAAATACTTCTTTCTCTCCCGGCCCCGCCGCTTTGGTAAAAGCCTGCTACTTTCCACCATAAATGAGCTGTATAAAGGAAGCAAGGAGTTATTTCAGGGGCTTTGGATTGAAAACCACTGGGATTGGGAAGGTGAGCACCGGCCCGTCATTTGGTTGCGTTTTGCCTCCTTCAACTACAAGCATAACGAGCTCAAAGCCGCCATTCGGGAAGGCGTGGAGGAAGCCGCCGAGAGCTTGGGGATTGAATTGGATAATCGTGAACTTACACACCCCCTTCAACAGCTCATTCAAAAAGCGTATCATCACTTTGGTCAGAAAGTGGTATTGCTTATTGATGAGTACGACAAGCCGATTATCGACTACCTTGACGAACCTGAGAAGGCGGAAGCTAACCGGGATACACTGAAATGGTTTTATTCGGTTATGAAAGATAGCGACCCTTACCTGGAACTCGTTTTTGTAACCGGCGTTTCGGCTTTCAGTAAAGTCAGTATCTTTTCTGACCTCAACAACCTGTACAACCTTTCCCTCGTAGCCCCGGCCCGTACCTTGCTCGGCATCACGCAGGAAGAGCTGGAGCACTATTTTGCTGAGCCTTTGAAAACCGTGGATAAGGAGGAGGTCCGGCGGTGGTACAATGGCTATTCCTGGGGCGGCACAGAGAGAGTGTATAACCCCTTCTCCATTCTTAGTTTTTTCCGGGGCGGGGGAGAGTACCGAAATTTCTGGTTCGAGACCGGTACGCCGACCTTTCTCGTAAAAGAAATGAAGAAGCGCAGCTATTTCAATCTGCGGGATACACTGGCCACCCAGCATGACCTCAATAGTTTCGACCTGCGTAATTTACAGCCCATCCCCATCCTTTTTCAAACGGGTTATCTCACCATTAAGCACTATGAGCCGGCAGATCTGGTTTATATGCTGGATTACCCCAACCAGGAAGTCCGGCATTCTCTTCAGGAAGTGCTTTTGAAAGAGTATCTCGATTATCCGTCTGAGAATCCGGTACCAAAAGTATTGCGGCTGCGGGAGGCGATGCGCTCCAGTGATTTAGGGGAAGCTTTTCAGATTATCAATTCGGCCTTTTCAGAAATTCCTTACGATGATCATTGGAAGGGGCAAACGGAGCATTTTTACCACGCTGTTGTGGCTTTGATTTTTTCCTTGTTAGGCACCTACATTCGCTCAGAAGTACATTCTTCCCGGGGTCGCTGTGATGCGCTGGTGGAAACGCCTGATCATATTTATGCGCTTGAGTTCAAATTGGATAAGAGTGCAAGTGAAGCACTCCGGCAAATTCAGGATAAAGGGTACCTTGAGCCCTACGCGAACTCGCCCCGGCAAAAAATTGCCGTAGGCATCAACTTCTCCTCAACAGATCGGCGTATTGTGGAATGGGAAGCGGTGGAGCTTTGAATTTCCAAACCGTCAACTGAGCTGCTTCAGGTTGCTTTCTGCAAGTGCTGGTCAGCTTGGAAAGCGAATAAATACTAGTGGAGTGTTTCAGAAATGACTAACCGAAGAAACCCAGTAAAACCAGGGCGCCCAAGCGTGAAATACGCTGTGCTATTTCGGACTAGTCGCACTAGCTGTGCTGCAAAGTCAGATATTCTTGTAGTCTTTTACAACAGTAGGGTCACTCAAAATCAGGCAAACGGCTCAACCCCAGCTCCTGCCGCCATTCATTGACCCGGGCAGCCTTCTCTACCGGGAAATAGGTGGGGACTGAAGTGCTCGTGTTCATCTGCGTGGCGTACCGCTGTGGCCAGCCTCGGATTACCTGTAGCCGGTCGTAAAGTGTAGCATAGTAAATCCAGGGAGCTTCTCCTGCCAGGCAGCTCCTTTTGAGGAGGGGGACGAAGTGGGCGATGGTTGCTTCCTCCATCGTGTGGCTGATGAGTAAGAACACCGCTTTGGCCTGCCGCTCTCCGATGTCTGAGGTACGTGGCCAGGAGGTAGTGTCGATCAACCTTAACAAGTGTTCATAGTGCAGACGGTTAAGCTCCTGCATTTGCTCGTCGCCGGGCGTTGGGTAGTTGACATCCCAAAAGGAGACCCCTTCATCTACTCTGGGCAAGTAGACCGCCAGGTTTTCAATGTGGTACTTCAGGGTGCGGTACCGTTGGTCCTCCGCCCAGAGGGAGTCAAGCAGGAAAGATTGCGCTGGCTGGGAGAATTCAGCATAGCTTTTTCGGACCTTTTGCTCAAGCAGCCGCCAGCCTACTTTTTCCCGTAAGGAGAGCACGCGAGGGTCGAATAGTAATAGCATTTTGGAGGCCTGCGGGGCCAGGTTGAGCCACTTGTTCAGCGTTTGGAGGGCAAGTGTGTGGTCCTCAAGCTGAACGGCTTCCAGCGCGTGGCGGTAAATCAGCATAGGAAGTTCGTAATTAGTTTGTCGGATTTCCACCCGCCGGTTTAGCTGTCGACCTGATGCTGTGTCATTACTGGCTTGGTGCCGCTCATCGCCTTCCGGAATGCTGAGCAATCGCAGGCGGGGAATCCCGTGCGTTCTGCTCAGGTAGTCCAGCACGCTGGCAATACGGGCAGTAGATAATGCCTGATGCCTGCTGCCGATGCTGTCCGTATGCCCGCTGATCAGAAACGTCACTTCAGGGTGCTTGCGGGCCCAGGTTGCAAACTGGTCGAGTTTTTGATGGGTATCCGGACGCAGAATGCTGTCGCCGGAAGCAAAATAGCATTGTACAGTTTCCATTTGGGGTGTCTCGACCCGCTCTTCCCAGTCCGGTGGATGGCAGAATACCGTAACACTATCGGTTGGTTGGGCATCTACTGCTTTGACAGACAGCTCGTCCACATAAAATTTTTGGTGAAACTCAGATCGGTGCACCTTGGGCCAGTCTGCTGTGCGAAAAACACCAAGTGCCAGATAGGATAGTTCACAAACAGGCCGAATCCGCCAGCTGACCCGGTACCATTGGTTGTAGATGACCGTATCTACCAGGAAACCGGCAGAACGCAACATACCGCTATTGGAATTATGGACAGGCTTTGGGTAGAGCGCCAGTCCAATCTGGTGGGGCATATCGAGGTCCCCGGATTGAGTAGGTATGTAGAGCTGGAAAGCTAACTCATACACTTTGCCTACCTGTAGTTTTTCCGTGAGGGATTGGCCGAGGTAGCTGGAGCAACCATAGGATTTCCTATCCCAATCGGTGCACCGGGCCACATATTCCAGCTGCATCATGCTACAACCATTGACGGCTTCCGTCTGACAATTATTGTATTTGTGCTCATCTGCGGAGGGCTCGTAATTGCAATCACACAAAATCGGGTTGGTATTCAAATCCTGCCAGCCCATCATTAGGTGCTCAAAATCAACAGGGTCGAGATGGCATTTATAGCAGTCCAAACGGCGGTGCTGTTCAAAGCCGGGGTTGGGTACGAGGTTCTGAGCAGTCAGGCTTGCAGCTAGGAGTACGAGGACAGAGCACGCCGTAATAGATTTCATAGCAGACTTACTTTAATGGGATATTTTCAAGAAACAAATACTGATACGTCATCTCCCGGATCCGCGTCCGGTAAGGGATACTGCCGGGATGGTAGTTCCTGCCCAAATGCAATAGTAATGGGGCATCGTTGGTCTGCAGGGCACGATACCGGGCGGCTGTTTTCATGATCTGCCAGTAGGGTGTTTGCAAATCGTAGAGCCCGCCCAGCATCAGGATGGGTGGATAAGGCTGTGCTTTGATGTTTTGGTAAGGCGAGTAAGCCTGCAGCGCCTGAAGCTCTGCCGGCCGATCGGGGTAGCCCCACTCTGGATATTCCAGGCTAGTGAGCGGTAGGAGGCCGTCCAGGGAGACCCCGAGGGCATCGAGAAAGGGGTAGTCTAGAATAGCAGCGTCAAACAGCTGAGGGCCCTCATTAAGGGCGGCGGCGACGATGAGCCCCCCGGCGCTCTGCCCGTAGGCGAAGGTTTTGGGAAGTCGAAGTTCCTTTCGGACGTAAGCGGCGCAGGCCAGATAATCTGAAATGCCCACAGTTTTGTTAGGGCCCCGGCCCGCCCGGTACCACGGCCAGCCTTTAGCCCGGCTGCCCCGTACGCTGGCCTGTGCCACCACATAGCCCTCGTCCATCAGCAGGCGCTCGTACTCGTCAAAGTTGGCCTCACTGAAGGCACCGTAGGCACCGTATACCCATAGCAGCACCCCTTTGGTGGCTTTCAGGTTTTTGAAGTCGCTCCGGTAGCTGAGCCGCAGGGGTACCCGCTCTCCATCTTCCGCCGGGACTTCATAGAGGGTGGTTTCATAAGCGGCTTCCGGTGGGTTGCGCAGGCAGTCGATCGGTTTTTTAGTGAGCTGCCGGGTAGCCAGATTGATGGTATATTGCGTAAAGGGCTGATTGGGCGATTCAAAGTAATACCGGCAGGTATTGGAAGCGTAGTCCGCAACTTCGCCCAGCTGCACGGATCCATGAATTTCCGGCAGGGAAAGGCTATCCAGCAATGCCCCATTTTTGGATAACAAATACAATTTGACGATGGCCCGGTCAATCCCTTTGACCAAGAGGTAGTCAGCTGTGGCACGCACTTCATCGAGGGCTGTGGTAGTGGGGGCGGTCCAGAGTACTTGCTCCTCATCGCCATTTGTTTGTAGTAGGCAGGATTGGAATGCGGTATCCCTAGCTGCCAGGTAGTACGCATCCTCATCGAAATAGAAGTCGGTACTGTACCAGTCTGTGCCGTGCAGGCGGAGGAGTTCTACACCTTCGGTATCCTCTTTGATCCTGAATAATTCGTTGCCATTACTGTTCAAACAACTGAGCAGCAGGCTGCCCTGTACTTCATATAGCCCTAATTCAAACTCAGGGTCAGTCGCCTCAAAAAGCAGCCGCCTGTCACCCTGCTGAGGCTGGTAAGCATAGCAGGCATAAGCGCGTTTGCTTTCGTTCACAACAGTATAGACCAGCGTATTTTCACTAAGCCATTCCATTTCGTATAGCTGGTCAGAAAGGGAGTCTACCCGGTTGGAGGCAAGGGTTTTCACCCTGCCGGCTCTGGCATAGGCATCACCGTTGCTCAGGGTAAAAGCAATACCTCCATACTCCGGACTGGGCCGGTAGGAGCGTAAGCGTTTGCCATCAGGCAGGTCAGTAGTGAAGCTGAGGAGCATTCTGGGGTCACTCCCGCTGCTGTCGGTCAGGAATAAGCCCTGGTTTTCCTTTTTATAAAAGTGTGGATATTTGGGCTTTGTGGAGGTCGTGTCACAAACTTTTAAGGCCTTGTAAATCCGGCGAAAAGCCGAGAATTGCTGCCGTTTCCAGGGGATGTATTCATTGAAAAAGTAACGGTTTTCGGTATTGATGTGGGCCTGGGTTTGGCTGTCCTGCTTTTCCATCCACCGGTAGGGGTCAGCGATAAGTCCGCCATTGGGCAGCAACAGCGTATCAGCTTGTACGCTGGCAGCAGGCGGAGGCATTTCCTCCTTCACGAACCACCTGCCCCACTGCTGATGCAAAGGCCCTTTCCGCTCCAGCGACTGCACTTCCCCGGCACTTAGCTTGGGGTACCGGGCGTTCTGTTCAAACGCCTGCCAAAGGGAGTCTTTATACTCGAAAGGAAAGGTGGCCAGGCGTGCATCGCGCTGATCATGCATTAGTTGCTCATCTGCCTCATCGAATGAGGGCGTATTAGATTCAATACCCTGCACCCATAACTGTCGGGTGAGCCGATAATTCTGGGCCAGGTACCAGGAAGTAGGCTGCCCGGGGGCGATGTACTGCTCAGTCTTGATTCCCTTAAGGTACCATCGTTTGTCTCGCTGCTGATAGTCAATAGATAAAGTGGAGCGGTCCGGGAAGGACTGCCAGCTGCGCCCCGATTTGTAAGTGCCATAGTTGACAGTCGGAGAAAGCTGGCAACGAATCGCGACCACGGCAAAACTTTCAAGGTGGATGTAAACAGTGCCAGATAAAATAGCATGCTTAATTCGCTTATTCCAAGTCTGAGAAATATAGTCATCGTTCGGTCGGGGCTTGAAATTTATAGCGTAGCATGGATGCCCGTTGAGCATCACTGCGTTTGATTTGGTATAAGCATATTTTTTATGCATCGAAGGGTCCAAAAAATCAGACCGGTATTTCACCTTGTCCTGAGAAAGCAGTGCAAGTGGGCCACCTTGTACATGTGGATGCAAATCTTCGGTACTGCCGTTGCCACTTAACCGGACGCCCAGCATCTTGCACTGATCTTTCACTGTGTTGTAGTACTTAAAATACATGGGGTTGGCGAACTGTACAAAGTTGTTGGCGAAGCGGTTGTCGGCTCGCCCTTCATAGGCACCATCGTAGTAATGCCGGAAGGAGCGCCTGGTAAACCAGCGGCGGGGGTAGGAGGTGTAGTAAATATCGGCAATGGCTTCATCTACGGTAGCCAGTTGCCCGGCTTCCGAAAAGGACTCCCGGTAAAACGTATGGAGTTGAACCGCATCCCGGCTGTAGTTTTTTTTGATGGATTTGATAGCGTTACGGATGATTTCTTCTGCGCTCAGGTTTTCAGCCTGCCCTTTGATTTCAGCGGCTTCCAGCAGTACGGGTTTCGGTTGTAGCCCAATGCGCAATTCCTGATCTGCGGGTTGCACCTGAATGATGGTATCCCGGTATCCTACATAAGAGATGGTCAACTGATCACTGATGGGCCCTCCTTTCGGAAAATGGAGCAGGGCTTTACCTTCCAAATCAGTGGCCGCTCCAGTCCTACTGTTTTGCAAGTGACAGTGGGCGAAGGCCAGAGGGGCACCGGAGGCTGCGTCTACCACCGAAACGGCCAAGTGGTTTTGGGCAAGGACAGCGCAACCTGAAAAGAGAAAGAGCAGAATGGGAAGAAAGTAGCGAATAGACATGATGACAGGGGCTTTACCTGTTCAAACGCAAGTGCGGTATTTTCCCGTATTGACGCCTGCCGCTTTAACCGATACTAAAACGGAATGTCCTCATCATCATTCATCTTAGAAGGCCGGGTGATGATGTTGGGCGCCTGTGGGTCCCCAAAGGTATCCCCGGGCAGGTCGCCAAAGTCGGGGTCATCGAGGTCGGAAAAGCGTGCGAACTCAGCTTCAAAGCGCATGCGGACGGTTTCCAGCGCACCGTGCCGGTGCTTGGATACGATCAGCTCGGCTACGTTTTTGAGCGACATGCCTTCCTCGTCTTCGAGGATGTCGTAGTATTCTGGTCTGTATATAAATGCCACGATATCAGCATCTTGTTCGATGGAGTTATGGACGACGATGTCGTTCGCCACAAAGTTGTGCACTCCTTCTATAGTGGCATCATATACATCTTCTTCCTGAAGTGGAGTAATTGATTTTATTTCATCCCAGAAAATATCAGGATGGCTTCCCGTGACTGCAATCCGGTCTCCCGGGTTCAGATCTTCCAATGCAGTCCAGCCTTCCAGTTTCCGGAAAGGGTGGTTTGCGCTAGCTTTTATAGTCTTGCCACTACGTATTATCAGTTCGTAGGTCATTTTTCTGCCTGAGTAGAATGCTTTAGTAAGCGTATGTGCTTCAATTTTATAATTGTCGCTCATCGCCATAACTTTTATAGGGGATTGCTCCTTTCGATCAGCCAATGATTTAATAGTCATGAGGCGACCAGTTTCGGCATCCTGTAAAACGGTATCTCCTGTTAAACATCCCGATTCCCGCAAATCCGACAGCTGCGGCCGTTTGCTGCCGCCACGGGTTTCCACCGCCCGGCTGAGCTGAGAAAGGGCGATGACCGGCACTTCGAGTTCTTTGGCTAATCCCTTAAGCGCCCGGGAGATGGCACTCACCTCCTGTTCGCGGTTGCCACGCTGATTGTCCCCACCACCACTCATGAGCTGCAGGTAGTCGATGACGATCAGGTCGATATCGTGTTGCATTTTGAGGCGGCGGCATTTGGCCCGCAGCTCAAAAATGTTGATGCCCGGCGTATCGTCAATGTAGATCGGGATTTCGCTTACGCGCTCCAGTGCGGCATTAAGCTGTTCCCACTCGTAGTCCTCCAGCTGCCCGTTCCGCATTTTCATGCCGGAGATTTCCGCTTCCATCGCAATGATGCGCTGAGCGAGCTGCAGGGCCGACATCTCCAGGGAGAAAAAGGCGACTGCTTTTTTGAAGGTCATGGCGGCGTTACGGGCCAGAGAGAGCGTAAAGGCGGTATTATGCGTGACGGTCATGTCTTCCAGCAGGAAGCGCCGGTTGCCGTCAATCTCAAAACCGTAGTAATCGTCTACTTTATCGTACTCCACCTGAATACCGGTCACTTGCCAGTTGACCAGGCTCTTCCATGGATTGGCTTGTTTACGTTCCACTTTGACTGGAACTTCTTCCAGCTTGCCATAAATCCGGAGCCGGTAAACGGTAGATTCATAGCCAATGCTGCTGATGACCGCCTGCTTGGGCTTGAAGCTGACCCGGTAGCCAAGGCTGTCGCAGAGGAATTTGATTTGTCGGGCCAGCGCTTCATTCTTTTGAGTGATTTCATACCCATTGGACTGCGCGAGATAGTGCCCGTCGCTGTCAATCAGCCCGGCCAGCAACTCCAGCCGCTTTTGACGGCTATTGATAAGGTAGGCTTGTGGAATATGTTTGTTTTGAAGTACCTCCATTTCCCGGAGTACGCCCTGAATACTGTACCCATGCCGGCCTTCTGCCCGGTCGCTGATCCGGTGTTCCGGGCATTTTCCTTCCTGCTTGTAAGTGACCAGCTCCAGCCCTTTTGCCTGAGCCAGTTCCTCCAGATAGGCAACCACCTCCTCATCCTTATTGATGATGTTGCTTTTGTAGGAAGACCCATCACCCAGCCAAAGCCCGAGAAAATAGGGGGGGAGTGGAACCGCCTGCTCCGGAAAGTCGACCGCAACTTTATAGCCTTTGTAATTACGCTGGAATTTAGCAGACTGTGCCAGGTAGTCTCTTACCGAAATATCAATTATGCTGCCACGCTCCCCTTTACCTTCCTGACGGCTCTTCTTCAGGGAAAGAATATGGCTTTCGTTCACCCGGTAATCCTTGCCCTTATTTTGCCGGATCCAGTACATCCGTTCCCGGCCTCTTGCAATCGTCAGGACGCGCCTCGGGGTAGAATCGTCGCCCATGAGCAGATCGCCGGGCAGGACATCCTCTACTTTCTTTAGGCTGCCATCGTACATCAGCACCTTAGTACCTTTGCCCAGGCATTTTCCCATGCCCGGACGCGCTGCCAAAATGATCAAATCTGACCGCTGCAGGCCGGAAGTCAGGCGGTCCAGGTCGGTAAAGCCGGAAGGCACTCCGGTCAGGCCATCCTCCTTTTTGCGCAGCTCCTCCATTTGCTTTTGCGCCTTGGCTGCCAGGGAAGACATCGTCTCTACGCCCCGGCTCATGTTCTGCTGGGCGATGGCAAAAAGCCCCTGCTCCGCATCGTCGAGCAGCTCGAAGACATCGGTGGAGTCTGCATAGGCATCGGTGATGATCTTGGTGGAGACAGTGATCAGCTCCCGCTGTACATACTTTTGGGCAATGATGCGGGCGTGGTACTCGATATTGGCGGCCGAGGCCACTTTGTTGGTAAGTTCTACCAGGTAGTAGGGGCCACCGGCAGCTTCCAGGTCTTCTGTCTTTTTGAGTTCCTCGGTAACGGTGAGCAAATCAACCGGCTGAGACTTCTCAAACAGCCGCATCATAGCTTTATAGATCAGCTGATGGGCATCAAGGTAAAAGCTTTCTGCCCGGAGGATATCAATGACGATGGTCAACGCTTCCTTATCGAGCATGATGGCACCAAGCACGGCTTCTTCCAGCGGGACAGCTTGCGGCTGCACTTTTCCGAACACAAAGTTGGAAAGGTCCTCCTTTTTGTGCCGCCCCCCTTTTCGGTAAGTTGGCTTATTGCCATCCTGGTATTTGTCGCCCGCCATATTTAATGTGCTATTTTTGCAGCTTACAAAGCTAAGGCATTCTGTGCACAAACGGGGCGCACCCTTTCTACTTATTGTTAAGAGCACCTGTTGGTAACTGAAGAAAATATGTGGAAAGTGAAGCGGAGCGCTACTGGTAAGCCTTAAGGAAAGCCTTGTACTGCTCTAAAGTCGACTGCCCAATAGCTTCTGCCAGGCGGATGAGCCCTAATGTGGCATCTAATTGGGCCTGAGGGGGTTCTGTCGCCTGATAAAATTCTACGGTAGCAATTTGCTGAAGGAACTGATTGCCTTGCTCCAGGTACATGTTTTGCAAATCATAAAGCAGGGAAAGTTGCTGCACCAGTTCGGGCTCGAAATGCTGCGTCGCTCCGGTAATCTGAGCCATTTCCCAGGCAGCCCGGCTTAAGAAAGTTTGGTCGTAGGCTAACTCAATGTCAATGCCCTCTGCATTACCCTTCAGTTTGATGGTGTCTTTGGCAGCAGAAAGCTGTTGGCTCCTTACCTGATTATCGCTGAGGTTGTTTTCAAGTGCCGATTGATTTTGCTTCACTTCGAGAAGGATGGCCTCCATCGTTTTTGCGGCATCATCTGCCTGTTTACGCTCCTCATTGCAGTTGTTAACGGCAAGGGCGAGGAAAACAGCCAGCACCACCGCGGGGACCTCCAATAAAACCTGACTTAGTATCGTCTTGAATTGGGTCATACTTAAGGCGTTTTGCCCGCAATGTACAACCCTATTAAGGTGAGAAAGGGCGAAGAAATTGGGAAATTGCCTGCCGCACAGCAAGGTGGCTGCACGGCAGGGGATCTTCGCAAACAGGGGGCAATCCCCTGCTTAGGCGCGCTGACGCACCTGGTCGATGTAGGCGCTGGCGCCGGGTTGGTTGAGCAGATTGCTCAGGACTTCCTTAGCACGGAAAAGCTGAGCTTTAACTGTTCCAAGCGGGATATCAAGCTCGGTGCTGATTTCTTCGTAGCTCATTTCCTCGAAGTAGCGCAGTTCGATCATCAGGCGGTACTTCTGGCTGAGGTGGCCGAGCAGTTCCCGCATCAAGCCCAAGCGCTGATTGCGGATGATTTCCTGCTCCGGGTTAAGGGTATACGAAGGGATATTGCTAGAGTAGTCGCCGCTGTTGTCACCATCCATCGGCTCATCGATGGAGAGGATTTGCAGGCGCTTGCGGCGGATGTGGTCAATACCATTATTAATGGCAATACGGAACAGCCAGGTGCTGAATGCGTAGCGAGGCACGTAGCTGGATAGTTTGGAAAAGGCTTTGCCGAAGGCTTCGATGGTGAGGTCGTCAGCGTCTTCCCGGTTGTTGACCATCTTCAGCATCATGTGGTAAATCGGCGTGCGATAGCGGTTCATCAGCGTTTCGTAAGCGCGCTGATTGCCGCAGATGGCTGCCTTAACAATGGTGTAGTCGTCGTTGCCGGAGGCGTTGGCCGCTTGCTTTTGGATTGGGTTTTGTACTGCTATGTCCATGGTTCCTTTGATTTGAAAAGTGCCGGCGCGAATATCAGATAGTACAGGATGTACAGCGCGTCGAACAAGGGAACCCAAAATAAAAGTGAGGGGTCTCGAAGCTTTCTCGTAATGAGGCCATACATCGCCGTAACCACCACTATCCGAACCAGATAGTTAATGAATACGATGGTTTCCAAATTGTGAAATAGGATCAAGGCAAGTCCAAGTACGTAGTGCCCAAAGTGGCTCGCCGAAAGCGCACCCAGCATAAGCTGATGCACCGGGCGGTACCGGGTACCAGTGGATAAATGCCTCGATTTCTGGCGATAGTAGCCTCTCCAACTACTTTTGGCTCTAGAAAAGACGAATGCTTCGGGAGACAGAATCACCCGAGTGTTTAGGGGCGTGGCTACAGCGTTAATGAAAAGATCATCGTCACCGGAGGTCACGTCCATGTGATCTTCGAAACCACCTGCCTCATGGAACAGATGCTTACGGTAGACCAAATTTCGCCCTACACCCATGTAGGGCATTCCAACGAATGCAAAGGAAAAGTATTGGATAGCAGAATAAACCGTCTCAAAGCGGACGTAGGCATTGAGTATGCCTTTCTCACGAATGTAAGGGCTGTATCCTAAACCGATTTCGACCGGATCCCGAATAAATGCTTGCATGTGCTCCAGCCATTTGGAGCTTGCGGGCCGACAATCAGCGTCAGAAAGAAGAAGAATGCTGTTTTTTGCTGTTCTAATGCCCTTGCTTAGAGCAGCTTTTTTTCCACGACTTACTTTGGTAGTAAGGTAATCTACGCGCAAGTTGGGATTTTTTCTTTTAAATTCCAAAAGAATTTCCAAAGAATTATCCGTAGAGGCATCATTTACGACGATGACTTCATAGTCCGGGTAGTCTTGGCTCAGAAAATACGGCAGGTTGGCGCGCAGGTTCTCCGCCTCGTTGCGAGCGCAAATAATGACCGACACGGGCTCCGGGCGCGCGGAGGGCGGCGCAGTGGGTACGTGCCAGGCTGTTTTGGAAAAAATACCCAGCCAGTAAACAAGCTGTACAAAAGTGGCAGCCAGGAACAGGCCCGTTAAAATAGCGGTATCAACTCCGAGTGGGCTCATGAGGCGGCTGCTTGATCATCCCTCCAATCCATTCGATCAGCGTTTCCCGTTCGTTCAGCGGGCGGCTGTCGGCTGGTGTGCGCCGGAATCGCCTCCGGGCTAAAGCGTGTTGCCACCAACTTCGCCATTCCAGGAACCACCATCCAAACAGAGGCAGGCTGGCCAGGTAAGCCATTGCGGCGGTGGTGCCCAGCCATGCGCCAACGGCCCAGGTTTGCAGGGCATAGCTTATGGGAAAGACCAACAAGCCGCAAAGCACCTTTACCGTAGCCGTATACCCCTCGTAAATGTCCAGCCTTCTTGCCGCAAAGCCAGGGAGGTAGCCGGCCCAGTGGTTGACCCACCCGTAGAGGGCAAAGGGGCTGCCGGCAATCAGCTTGGCCCACCGTTGCGCACCCATTGGTGAGGCTAGCGCGGCATCCGTCGTTTGGTGTTTTTCCAGCCATGCAAAGTAGGCGGTCAGGCGCTGCTGCAGCGCCTGATACTGGCTTCCTTCCAGCTGGCGCAGGGCGGCAATCAGGGTTTTGGTGCGCTGGAAGTGGGTTTCGCCATCCGCAGGGGCGCTGTTGTGCAGCAACTCCTCTGCTTTGAGCACCAGGGCGTCTTCTGCTTCGTCTTGGGTATCAATGGCGTGTGACCGCACAGCCGCTTCCAAATCTGAGGTCAGCTGCCGTACTGCCTTTTGCGGGTCATCCCGGTACAGGGCAGCGTAGGCGCTTGCGATGATAGGCGGGGCGGCATTCACAGTCATTCGCGACCGGAACGCTCCTGCCTTATCGTAGGTTAGCCCCACCGGGAGCAGCCGCAGGCCAAGCTGGAAGTCGCGCTGCGCTTCCGCCCCCAGGATGATTCTTGCCGTGCCGGTCTTAAAAGGCCTTACCTTCCGCCCTACTTCGCTGCCGCCCTCCGGGGCGATGTACAGGCATCCGCCTCTCGCAAGAAACTGCTGGCTTTTGCGGAAGGCATTCGTATTGTTGATAGGCTTGCCTTTTGTATCCTGTGGCCGTTCCACCGGTATGCAGAAAAAAGTATTAAAGAACCAATTCGTAAAGGGGGTCTGAAATAAACTGGCATTGGCCAGAAAATGCACCACCTTGGGCACCCGGCAGGCCGCATTTAGAGGGTCAAGCAAGGTGTTGGGGTGGTTGGACACCAAAATGCTGCCGCCCTGGTAACGCAAGCGCTCCAGGTTCAGCCGGGCCGCATGGGGGTAAAAAACCCGGAAGGAGAGCTTGGTCAACAGTTTTAAGAATTGGTAAATGAGGTAAAGAACGGGATTCATTTATACCTGAAAATTTAGTAAAAACTGGCGGATGGTCTGGTCGAAATCCTCGCCTTGCCCAAAGTGGAAACGTACCTGTACCGGCAAGGCAAAAACGGGCAGTTGGTGCTCCTTTATATATTCGTGGTGCAGTTGTAGCCGCATGGCATCTTTCTCTGTAGTGATAATGGCCTTCTTCTGGGTGTCCAGCCGGTCAAAATTGGCCTTGAGCTGGCCCACGTCGTACTTGCTGAAAAAGTGGTGGTCGGCGTATTCCATCGCTTTGACGCTGCCGACCTGCTGCTCCAGGTAGCTGATGAGGTAGTCGGTGCGGGCAATAGCAGAAATGAGCAGTACCTCCAGCTCCGGGTTGAAAGCCAGGCGGTAGCGTGGGTTCAGTATGAAGTAAGGCTGGCCGTACTCGTAGTAGGAGAAGTACAGTTTCTGATGCGGCAGCGGAGCTATCTCTTCGGTCAAGGCCTGGCGTTCTTGCTCGGTAAGCTCCGGTGGGCACTTGCTCACGATAATGAGGTCTGCCCGTTCGTATGCCGAGCGCCACTCCCGCAGCCGGCCGGCCGGCAACAGGTAGTCGCGGGTAAAGGGGTGGCTGAATTCCGTCAGCAAAAGGTTGAGGCCGGGCTTGACTGACCGGTGCTGAAAAGCATCGTCCAGGAGGATGGCTTTGATACCGGGCTGGGCCATCATGATTTTGGGAATGGCAAAGGTGCGGCTTTCGCAAACAGTGACCAGGATATCCGGAAATTTGCGCTTGAATTGCAGGGGCTCGTCTCCCACCTGTTCCGCGCTCATAGTGGGGTGCACTTCGAGGTACCCCTTCGTTTTGCGGCCATAGCCCCTGCTCAGGGTGGCAATATCAATATAGTCTTTCAGTGAGCGGATGAGGTACTCAATATGGGGGCTTTTGCCCGCTCCGCCCACCGAGAGGTTGCCCACCGAAAGGACCGGCAGGTTGAATTCAACGCCCTTTAGCAGCCCCTGCTTGTACAGGAAGTCCCGGATGCTGACGCCAATGCCGTAAAGCAAAGAAAAGGGGGCAAGCAGGAGTTGTACAAGTGGTTTTTGTATCATAGTGGCTAAAATAGAGATTTTCTTATGAAAGCAATGATCTTTGCCGCAGGCTTGGGCACCCGCCTTCGGCCGCTTACCAATGACCAGCCGAAGGCCCTGGTGGAAGCAGGGGGCTACACCTTGCTGGAGCTCACCCTGCGCCGCCTGATAGCGTTTGGCTACACCGAGTTTGTGGTCAATATCCACCACCATGCCGATCAGGTAGCAGCCTTCCTGCAAAAGAACCATAATTTTGGTGCAGACATCTATCTTTCCGATGAGCGGAAGCAATTGCTCGACACGGGCGGCGGCCTGAAAAGAGCGCAGCAATGGCTCAAAGGGGGAGACAGTTTCCTGGTGCACAACGTGGATGTGCTGACTAACCTCGACTTGCTGGCCCTGAAACGGGCCCACGATGCCAGCGGCGCACTAGCGACCCTGGCGGTGAAAGAACGGGAAACGTCCCGCTATTTGCTCTTCGACTCGCTGGGTATGCTTAGCGGCTGGCGCAACGCCCAAACGGGAGCAGAGCGGGTCAGCCGGGCGGTCAAAGAGCCCATCCCGCTGGCTTTTAGCGGCATACAGTATGTTCACCCCCGCCTGTTTGACTATATGCCGGAAGCAGATGTCTTCTCCATTATTGAAGTGTACCTGAATGCAGCCCGTACGGTCAAAATCGCAGGGTACCGGCACGAGGATTCCCTTTGGATGGATGTGGGCAAGCCAGCTGCTCTAGAAGCAGCAGCAGCCTGGGCGGTTGATCTGGCGGCAGCAGATTTCAAAAAATAAAACCTTACTCCACTGGCGTGATCTTCATCATATTGGTGCGGTGGCGGCGGTGCAAAGGCATGCTGCCGGTGTTGATTACCACGTCTCCGGGTTTGACCCGGCCTTCCCGTTTTAGGATTTCCGTGACGTCAGCGATCGTCTCGTCCGTCGTCGTAAAGCGGTCGTAGTAGAAACAACGGACGCCCCAAACAAGATTCAGCGTGGCCAGCATATGCATACGGTCGGAGAAAATGTAGATATCCGTCTTGGGCCGGTAGCTGGATACTTTAAAGGCGGTATAGCCCGAGCTGGTCATGCCAATAATGGCTTTGGCGTTCACCTGCCCGGCCGTTTCAGCAGCGTTAAAGCAAATAACATCTGAGTGGAAAGTCCGTGTTTTTGGCGTAGCTACCGGGCGGCGGTCAGCAAAATTGTAGTGCGTCTCCGCTTCCTCAATGATCTTGTTCATCGCCTCCACCACCGTAACGGGGTGTTTGCCAACTGAGGTTTCTCCGCTCAGCATTACCGCATCAGCGCCATCGAGCACGGCATTCGCCACATCGGTGATTTCTGCCCGCGTCGGGCTGGGGTTGGTGATCATGCTGTCCATCATCTGTGTGGCCACGATGACCGGGCGGGCCCGCTGAATGCATTTGGCGATGATATCTTTTTGGATAAGGGGCAGGCGTTCCATAGCCACCTCTATGCCCAAGTCGCCCCGGGCCACCATAATAGCATTGGAATGCTTGATGATTTTATCGATGCGCTCCACCGCTTCCGGCTTTTCCACCTTGGCGATGATCTTGGCGGGGTGGTTTTTCGCTTCAATGCGCCTGCGCAGGTCTTTCAGGTCTTTGGGATGGCGCACAAAGGAAAGCGCAATCCAGTTGACCGGCTGCGTAAGGATGAACTCCAGGTCGACCAAGTCCTTTTCGGTCAGGGAGGGCAGGGAGATTTTCGTATTGGGCAGGTTGACGCCTTTGTTGGAGGAAAGGGTGCCGCCGAAAAGCGTCTTGAGCTTTACCATATCCTCCCGGTTGGTTTCCACCACTTCAAAAACGAGCTTGCCATCATCCACAAGCACGCGTTCGCCCACATTAACGTCACGGGCAAAACTTTCGTAGCTCATGTAAATCTGCTCCATAGTGCCTACGCACTTCTCGTTGACCAGGGTGATGACATCCCCCGCTTTCAGCTCCAGGGCGTTGTCTTTGATTTTCCCAACCCGCAGCTTGGGCCCCTGCAGGTCAGCCAGGATACTGATATGAAGGTTGTACTTCTCGTTGATGTAGGTAATATGGTCAATGACCTCCTGATGGTCTTGGTGCGTACCGTGGGAGAAGTTGAGCCGGAACACGTCTACGCCGGTCTTTACCAGTTCCAGCAATTGGTTGTAGCTGTTGCAGGCGGGGCCCACGGTAGCTACGATTTTGGTGTTTTGATGGTCAACAACTTTCATGTGTCTGGTGATTTTAATTTGGGCGTAAGCGTGTTTAGAAGGACTAAGTGTAAAAAATACAATAATCCGGCAACGTAAAAGTACGCTAATCCTGAAAATATACAAACCAAGGGGAGATTAAAAAGCTATTAACGGCGAGGCATTTGAAGCTAAAAAACAGCAGATGGGGGGAACGGCTGCCCACCCTAAAACCGGGTGGAGTTGAGCACAGCCAATGAAGGCAAATCGGCTGTAATTCAGCAATAGCGGGGCATCTCAGATGTTGGAGGGGGGTAACTTTTTTCTGAAAAACTTTGGTAGTCAAGGTTCTTCTACGTTTCTTTGCATCGCAATTGTAAACCAATAAAGCGCATTCACTTATGTCTAGCATTGCAGAAAGAGTTAACAAGATCATCGTCGACAAATTAGGCGTTGACGAATCAGAGGTAAACCCGGATGCCAACTTCACGAATGATCTGGGGGCCGACTCTCTGGACACCGTGGAGCTCATTATGGAGTTCGAAAAGGAGTTCGATATTGCTATTCCGGACGAGCAGGCGGAGGCTATCCAAACGGTTGGCCAAGCCATTTCTTATCTGGAATCTCAGGTAAAAGAACAATAGCATCCGCTATTACAGGATTTAAACATACAGATTGGGGGCTTCCGTTTAGGAATCCCCGATCTGTGTTTCGAGCCGAGGGTAATACTCATTTCTAACCCCTACTTAGCACAAATCTCTACCCAAAAAAGCTTACCTTCTAGGCTCCTGCCTTTTTATGAACGGGCAGCATTCTTCGCCTCGGTCAATCCTATTACTTTAGAGGCCAAATCTCAAATCAAATTAAACCAATGAAAAGGGTTGTCGTAACAGGATTAGGAGCAGTAACCCCCATCGGAAACGGCATCGAGGAATACCTGCGTGGCTTGCAGGAAGGGCAAAGTGGCGCTAACCCTATTACGCACTTCGATGCCACTGCCTTCAAGACACAATTCGCCTGTGAATTGAAAGACCTGAACCCCGAAACAGCCATCGACCGCCGGGAGATGCGGCGCATGGATAATTTTACCATCTACGCTATGGTGAGTACGCACGAGGCCATGGAAGATGCCGGTTTTGACCTGGAAAAGGTAAACCCTGACCGTGCCGGCGCTATCTGGGGCTCCGGCATCGGCGGGCTCCGCTCCCTCGAAAAAGAAATAGAAGACCATATCATGGGGAACGGGACGCCTCGCTATAACCCGTTTATGATTCCCAAAATGATTTCCGATATCGCCGCCGGGCTGATTTCCATTAAATATGGTTTCCGGGGCGCTAATTTTGCGACCGTTTCGGCTTGTGCCTCTTCTTCTCACGCTATTGGCACCGCATTCGATTACATCCGCCTGGGGCGGCAGGATGTAATGATTACCGGTGGGTCGGAAGCTACCGTCACCAAAGCTGGTGTAGGCGGGTTCAACGCTATGAAGGCGCTTTCCACCCGTAATGAGGACTACCAAACAGCCTCCCGGCCCTTCGACGCAGAGCGCGACGGCTTCGTGCTTGGGGAAGGTGCCGGTGCTCTCGTGCTGGAAGAGCTGGAACACGCCAAAAAACGGGGCGCGACGATCTACGCCGAAATCGTAGGCGCCGGAGCTACCGCCGATGCCCACCATATCACGGCCCCTCACCCCGAGGGCCTGGGAGCGGGTAATGTAATGCGCATCGCCCTTGAAGATGCGGGTCTTAATCCGGAGGATATTGACTATATCAACGTGCACGGCACGTCTACCCCATTAGGGGATATTGCAGAAGTGAAAGCCATCCAACAGGTATTTGGTGATTATGTGTACAACCTCAACATCAGCTCGACGAAGTCCATGACGGGCCACTTGCTCGGGGCGGCGGGGGCTATTGAATCCATTGCGGGCATACTAGCGATTCGCCACAATTTCGTACCGCCAACGATCAACCACTTTACGGATGACCCTGAGTTGGACGCCAAGCTGAATCTAACCTTTAACGAAGCGCAGGAACGGAACGTGCGGGCCATTCTAAGCAATACCTTCGGTTTTGGAGGGCACAACTCTTCGGTGATATTTAAAAAATTTGAAGAATAGTTTTCTGGTTCCTCTGCGCCTGGAGAGGCAGCCTCCCCAAACGCGGTCGAGCCGGATAAGCTGCTGGAATGCAGCTCGATAGCAGTTTTGAGCCCCGCCTTCGAATTGAAGCAAGGCAGGGTGCAACCCTTGCTGGGACAATATTGGGAGACAGAGCGGCGGCGGTGGCCTTTAGCTACCTCTACCGCCTTGTCTGATTTGGATTAATAGTATCTATTCACAAAACAGAATGGTTTTGTTGCGGCTCGTACTAAGGTTTTACAACCTGTTCCTATCTGAGGACAAGGGATTCGCCCGCCGTTTACGGCAGCTTATTGGGTTCACCCCCACCAATATGTCGATTTTCCGGCTGGCCTTTTCACACAAGTCATCCTCTTCCGAAAAAGCTTATGCAGTGCAAAACAACGAGCGCCTGGAGTACCTGGGCGACGCGGTTCTGGGCACAATTGTAGCAGAGTATCTCTTTAAGAAGTACCCCAACAGCGACGAAGGCTTCCTGACGAAGATGCGCTCGAAAATTGTCAAGCGCAAATCGCTGAACCAAATCGGCGACAAAATGGGGCTGGATATGCTGCTGTCGGAATACAATCAGACCCGCCTCAGCCGGTCTATGCTGGGCAATGCCGTAGAAGCACTCGTCGGTGCTGTATACCTGGAAAAAGGCTACCCGGGGACCAAACGCTTTGTCGTGCGCAAAATCCTGCGCAATTACGTTGATGTGCACGAACTCGAAAAAGTCGATGACAACTACAAAAGCCAGCTTCTGGAATGGTGCCAGAAAAACGGGCAGACGGTGACTTACAAGCTCTTGGCCCGGTACAAATTTGAAAAGCGCGACCGCTTCAAGGTAGCGGTGATGGTCAATGGCAAAAAGGTAGCTACTGCCGATGATTTCAACAAGAAAAGCGCTGAACAGACTGCCTCTGAGAAAGCCATGCAAACCATGGGCATCCTCGAGAATGATGATTAAACAGAATTAGTGGATTGGAACAACGTCACCTTACAGCAGTACGCACCTAACAACCTGGTACTCAACCGGGCAAGGGCTTTGTTCTTTGGGCGGCGCTGGAAAGAAACCGCTTCCGATGGCACCGTGCTATGGGGCACCTGCCAATCTACCGGAGCGCGCGTCTACGAGGCGCTTGTCCTGCTCGATGGCAGCGCCTACCGCTGCACCTGCAAAAGCCGGCATCAGCCTTGTCAGCACGTTATTTCCCTCCTGCTGTTTTTTATTCGGAAAAATGACCAGATTACACCGGCTGACCACCGCCCCTCTTGGGTGCAACAAGCGCTTCGGGAGCCTGCTGCACCGGCCGTGCCGCCTCCACCCACCCGTCAGCGCCTTGAGCAAAGGATCCCCCTGATGGAACAAGGGGTTGAAGCGCTGGACCAATGGCTAAAGGATGTGACCCGGCAGGGGCTGTCCACATTGGAGGGGCAGGGCGCAGCGTTCTGGGAACGCCCCGCTGCCCGGATGGTGGATGCCAAATTGGGCGGCGTAGCCCGCCGGATCCGGGGCTTTGCAGATTTAGTAGGCGCACCAGACTGGCACAACCGCTTGCTGGAAGAACTGGCAGAGCTCTACCTTTTTGTGCAGAGCTTCCGGCAGTTGCAGGGGCTGCCCCGCCCTTTGCAGGATGACCTGCTGAGCTACGGCGGCGTCAACTTCAAAAAGGAAGAGGTCCTTGAAGCACCGGGGGTGACAGACAACTGGCTGGTCGTTGGCCTGGTGGAAGGGGAGGAGGAAAACCTGCGGTACAGGCGGACTTGGCTAATGGGGGAACGGAGCCAACGGTTTGCGCTGTTGCTGGACTTCGCATTCGGGAATAACCGCTTTGAAGGCAATTGGGTGCTGGGCAGTGCCCTGCAGGGAGAACTGGTTTTTTACCCGGGTGCTTACCCGCTGCGGGCACTGGTGAAGAAAGTGCGGCCCTACCGCAACCCATTTGATGGGCTGTTGGCCACCCCCAACGCGGAGGCTTTGCTGGAAAACTACGCCCAAGCGTTGTCGGAGCAGCCTTGGATCGGTAATTTCCCAGTGCTTTTGGAGCAAGTCCAAATCATTCCTACCCCCGGCGGGCTGGCCCTCATTGATGCACAAAATGCCACTTTGCCGGTAGAAACGGCAGCAGAACACCAATGGGTTGCTTTGTCTGTAGCCGGCGCTGCCCCTTTGCCCCTGTTTGGGGAGTGGGCGGGGGCGGCCTTCCGCCCACTGTCAGCCTTCGAAGGGGGGCGGGTTATTCAGCTGCAGCAGCGGCCGCCAACCGCCTTTGAAGAAGAATTTTGACCACAACCCCGCATTACTTTTTGCTGTTTTAACGTCATAAGGTTAGCATTACCGAAGATTTGACATGAGAAAACCATTCTTGATTATACTGGCGTGTTGGGTAGGAGCCGGGCTATACGGGCAGCGCCTGCCCTTCAGCCAATTGCCCAGTGCTGTCAATACCCAATTCGAAGAGTTCGGGATTGTAATGAGCGCAGAAGGCGACGCCCTCTTCCTGGCCCGGCACGGGCATCCCAACAACCGGGGGGAGGCGCCAAGCAGCGATATTTGGGTTGCCTACAAAACCGGGCCTGAACAGTGGTCAAAGCCATTAAACATCGGGGCACCGGTTAATAGCCCAGGTTCAGAATGGCCCGCCGGCCTGAATCCTTCCGAAAACCAGTTGTACGTCTACGCTGCATCGCAGGGGCAATTGCTGCGCTACGAGCGGGAAGGGCGGTTTTGGCGGTCGCCCACGCCTCAGCATATTCAAAATCGGGCCCCTTCCGGCGGGCATGCCTTCTTCCAGGTAACCCACGATGGCCGCCATTTGCTTAGCGTATACACTCAAACCGGCGGGCGTCAGGGGCAAGATATCCACCTAAGCACCCGTGAAGGCGCGGAAGAATGGGGCGCGCCCGTTGCCCTGCCTGCTGGCGTGAATGGCCCCGCCGATGAATACAGCTGCTTTCTCGCACCCGACAACCGGACCCTGTATTTTTCATCCGACCGGCCCGGTGGCTTCGGAGGATACGACCTCTACCTGAGCCGGCGGCAGGGCGATGGATGGCTAAATTGGTCTGAACCGGTTAATCTTGGCCCTGGAGTAAACACCCCCGCGGATGAATTATCGGTAAGCCTTTCGGCAGCCGGCGAGGTGGCGTACATTGTGCGCAGGCCGGTCGCCAAAGACCGAGACCTGGTCGCTATAATGTTGCCCGACAGCCTGCGGCCGCAACCTTTGGTACTGGTAAAGGGGAAGGTCAACCTTAGCCGCTCCAGCCTGGCATCCGAAGCGGAAGTGCGGCTGGAAAATACCAAAGCTGGCCGGGTGGTGCAGGTGGCAGAAGTAGGGCCAGAGGGGCAGTACTGCCTCCTGGCACCGGCTGGAGAAGCCGGTTCTATCTATGCGGAACTGCCCGGTTACTTTGTCGCAAGTGAGCCTATTTTCCCCGAGGATGATGCGGCGGCGCCCCGGTCCGCTACCGCTGCCGCGAATGCCGCAGCCTTT
The DNA here is from genome assembly GCA_964575505.1 of uncultured Phaeodactylibacter sp. Classification (GTDB taxonomy): domain Bacteria; phylum Bacteroidota; class Bacteroidia; order Chitinophagales; family Saprospiraceae; genus Phaeodactylibacter. Next base: position 1,877 of record CAZNSK010000017.1, on the reverse strand, counting down.
GCGGAAACGGCGGATACCGAAATCCAGAACCTGCACTTGCACCTTCAAAGTATTGACAAAGAATTACTGGCGCTTCAATCAACACGGCAGCAAGCCCTGCGCGAATTGAAGGCTAAACGCCTGGAACTGGACCTGCCGCCTCCATCCGACCCAGAAATTGAAGCTCTGCGGCACCGGTACCGCTACTTCACTTTGGCTGAAAACCAGCGGGATACCTTCCCAGATGATGGATATGACGAAGCGGCAGCGGTGCAGCAGGAGCTGGAAGACATGCAAGTCCGTTTTAAGCGTTACTACGTTCACGAAAAATCCAGGCAATACGCTGATTCGGTGCAGGCACAGGGAGACCGCCACTTGTGGGAGGCACCATTGACTTTTGAAGAATTGCAGGCGCAGGCCGAGCAGGAGTTGCAAGCCGAGTTAATTCCAGAGCTGGAAGGGCGGCTGGTGGCAGAAACGGAAGTAGCTGTTGAAGTACCGGAAAGCGAAGTACTAACGGAATCGGAACGTGCACAGCTGCAGCGAAAGGCCATCCAATTGCAGGAGCAGATCAAAGAGGGCTTGGCTGCCTCTGCTCCGGAACCCGGGCAGTGGGCAGCTAAGGGTGGCGATCTGCCCCGGCAGGAAGCCAGAGCCGAATGGGAAGCGGAAGTCCTGGAAGATATGAAAGCGGTGCTGCGGGAGGATGTGGCTACAGCCGTAGAAAAAGAGCTGGCGGCCGAAGTGCAAGGCCTCATGGAAGTCGATGCGGCCTATCAGGTTAAAAAATTGGAGCAGGCTGCGGTGCAGGAAAAGCTGGACCAGAAAATCCGCCAGCAACTTGCGAAGGAACAGCAGCTCAGGGCTTCCGAGAAAGAAGAAGTGGAGCCCCTGGTCCCTCCGGCGGCGCCTCCGCCCCGCCGCTATCAGGAAATTCAGAAAGATTTGGAACTGATCGCTCCGGAGCTGGGTCAAAGTATGCACCTGCCAAAGGTGCGATTCGAACCTGGCACCGATCGTCTGCAGCCCGTCGCTTACGCGGAGCTCAACCGGGTATTGGCTTTTTTGCAGCAGCACCCTGAGCTGGTGGTCGAGATCGGAGCGCACGCCAGTACAGCCATGTCCTACGCCCAGGCGCTTAGCCTGACGGAGAAACGCGCCAGGGTAGTCACTAATTTTTTGCTGGGCAACGGCATCCCCGAAGCCCGTCTCAAAGCAAAAGGTTTTGGCAAAGCATTCCCCAACCCGCACGGGCAAGCCTCCGAACGCTTGGAAATGCGTATCATTGGCAAACGTTAAAAACAACCTATGCAATTCATAACAGAAGCTATAATTGATGAGGTGGCGGAACAGCTCAACCAATCGGAAGAAGCTTATACCTCAGCCATGGAAGCTATGCAGGCTGCCCAGCCCATTCTGTTTGCCTACCCTTTTACAGAGAACTTTGATGCCTTCACGGAAGAGGAGCGGGCGTATTTGCTCTATTTGATGGTTATCGTATGGAAGGTGGTGGACACGCAAACCCAGCCTGCAGTAATAAATGAGCAAAAGCTCAGCGGATTAGAGGAAGCCAATTGGTCGGTTATTCACGGCAATAAGGGCGGAACTTTCCGCGCCCGGCTCGATCCCTTCTTCGAGGGGTACCCCCAGGAAGATCTGCTGGCTTTTGCCGAGGATGCCCTTACCCAGGATGAAGAAGAAGAGCGCCCTGTCGTTTCCCGCGAAGGGCAGGAGGCGCTTTTTGTGACCCTCAAAACAGTGATCGACTCCCTTGTCGGTTACCGGCCGGCCTTTGACGCCCAATAGGCAGCTTCCGCCAAACGCGCCGCCCTCCGTATAAAATCAGGGCAATCGCAAAGTAGGCCTTAGCCCGTTAAAACCTTGAAGAGGTAATCGTC
>CAZNSK010000016.1:0-62398 GCA_964575505.1 uncultured Phaeodactylibacter sp. | reverse complement strand
CGTGGACCTGAAAAAAGCCATGCGGTACGCCAGCGATCAGCTCTGGAGTGTCAAAAATAGCGCTGCTGCCGTGACGGCCGGGCAGCGTATCAAAGCCCGCCATGTGAACCCCGGGGAGCGCCGGCAGGAGTAATGGGAGATGGGCTGAAGTTTAATGCCGTCCCTACTACAGTACTGACTGCGGCGTTTATTGCCTTTCAACAATCTGACGAATGCCGGAATGGTCTGTTGTTTCTCTGGGAGTTGGTGCCTGAATTGTATATAAATTGAGTTCCGTAGGAACGGCATTCCATTCGCATGTTCGTAAGAGCATGAAGTTATTGCGGATGTACCCCGCTAGGGGATAGGCACATCGCTGCCCTCAGCGGCATTCAGCCCGAGCAGCTCTGCAAGGGCATCGGGCAGCCATTCTACGATGGAGACATCAGCGCCGTACGAAAAGTAAACCAGGAAGGCAGCGTGGAAAGCCAGCGTAAAGAAAAAGGCTTTGGCCCGGATGGCCCGGGAGCTTCGGATGGACTTGCGGTAGTAATTCATGGGCACAGGGTTTTTGGATGTACTAAACGAAGTAGCCCCCGGCAAAGGGCTGGCTCATCGTCAATTATAGAAAGGAAACGAGCGCCCGCCCGAATTTATTTTTTACAAAATTGTTAAGACCGTGTTGGGATTTTGGTCTTCTAGTCGAAAACTAGCATTTTTTTGGTTAGACGAGTCTGTGATCCCGACATTTATCGTCGGGGGCAAGAAAACCGGAGTCCGTACGGATGAGGATTTTCGGGACGAAGTATAAGCAAAAAAGTGTCCCGGTGCACCGGGACAGACCGATTACTAAAGTCCTAACACGGTCTAAGCCGGTTTTAACTGGTAACCACCACAGAGGTGGCGACCATGATAGAAGCATGCATTTCATCGATGGCTTTGCCCAGAGCGGCTTGCATTTCGGATGAAGAGGTGAGGGCTTCCAGGCGCGCTTTGGCTTCCTTTCTGTCTTTCTTGTCGCTGATCATCGCAGAATACAGGTTGCACTTCAGCACGATAGCCAGCAGCATGCGCTCTTTGGTGTCCGGTGTTGTGCTGGCATCCAACATCAGGGCTTTCAGGCGCTGGCGCAACTCATTTTCCGGCTGTGCATCTTTGGTGGGATAGCGGTCTACGGAAAACACCCACAAGATTTTGCCTTCCTCCTTTTTCAGGATGCCGTCTTGGATCAGCTTCTCTGCGCAAGCGGTCCGTAGTTTTGTGACCCGTTGCACGAGGTCATGCATCCAATCTTGCACCCGGCGCGCTTTTTTACGCTCTTGTATGCGCTCAATGACCTGATTGAGCGCGCGGCTATCGGTTATGGCGTTGGTGCGCAACTGGACCTTATCCTCATCGAGGCGGATCCGCTCGAGCAGCATGAGGTCCATAATGAGCGCCGCAACGAAGGCATAGTGGATGTAACCGCCAGCGTGGGTGAAATTGCCTTTTTCATCATCCAGGCTTAGGAGGGCAATAGCTTCGTGAAGGTGGAGGTCCATATCAAAGATTTTTGGACAACGTAAGCATTATTGCAGCGAACTGCCACCTTTTTCTACGAAGCGGCTTTCGGAAAAGATCAACCTCAGCCTCTGCATCTGCCTGTGGCTACTGAAACTTCTGCTTCCAGCGGTTGAAGGTTTTCTCGAAATCCCCCTGGAATTCTGCCCATTCCTCCCGGGCTTCTGCCTTCCACTCTGCGGCCTTCTTTTTGAATTCTGCTATATTTTCGTGCGCCTCCGCTTTGGCTTCTTCGTACTCCTCAGTGGTTTCTGCTTTAGCTTTCATAGCCAACACCTCCATGTGGGCCCGGAAACGCAGCAGGCGGTCGCGCAGGGATTCGGCAGCCTCGGCCGTTTTAGCACTCCCTTCCTGCTCAGCTTTTTTGGCCTTAGCCTGCAAACGGTCCATCGCCCCGGCAAAAGCGGATTGCTGTTCAGCCATATTGGATTCGGCAGCGGCTGAAGATTTTTTGAGCTTGGCCAGCAGTTCATCGTACTCTTCCTGAATCTCCGAGCGGGCTTCCCCAAACTCCTCTTTGATTTCGGCTTGCTGGGCTTCCATCCATTTTTGCAATTGCTGCTTTTGGCGCTCAAATTGATCGGTAGCTTCCTTTTTGCCCAGGTTGAACTGTACCTGCAGCTGCTCGAGGTCAGCTTGCCATTCCTTGAGGCGTTCCTGCATACGGTCTTTAAAAGTAGACATAGGTTGAAGTTTTGATTCTTATATTCAACACAATTGGCTGGCAAAGTACTGACGCTGCCCCTGACTTTTTAGGCCAAACCGGTTGGAAGAAGGACAAACCCGTTGATTTGCGGAAGCGCCAAGTTGATATTTAACTACGCGCTTTCCGTTAAGAGACATCGATTTTACTGCTAAACAGGCCAGCTGCTGCTGACCCGAAAGAGAAAATTCTAAAAAAGACCAGTACGCCAAAATCCAAGCGGGCAATTCCTCCGTATGATTTACGATTTTATTTCACCCGACAAAGCGGGCGCAATGCCTCCGCTTTAAAAATGTATACCCTATGAAGTACCTATTCTTACTCCTGACCTGCTTGCTTGCCTTCGACCTGGCAGCCCACGATGATGAGGCCGTAATCGGTATCCGCGCCAGCGAAATCAGCCCTGAAAAAGCAGAAAAACTGGGCTACTCCCTACCCTACGGCAGCCGGGTAGACCGCATCTACCCCGGCTCGCCGGCGCAAGCTGCTGGCCTGCAGCCGCTTGACTATATTTATCAGGTCAATGACGAACGCGTGAATTCCAGACGGGACCTGGATGACCTTCTGGAAGGCTTCCAGCCGGGCGATAAAATCTCCATCAGGTTTTATCGGGATGGGGAATCGACGACTAAGGCGCTGTTTCTGAGCCGGCGGGGTGATCTTTCCATGCCCCACCGCCCGGATAGTAAAGACCCATTTCTCGGCGTCAGCCAAATCCATGAGGAAGCCCCCAAGGGGGTAGTGGGCGCGCCCATAACCGTCGTTCACAATTCTACAGCTCAGGCTATGGGCTTGCAGCACGGGGATATCATCACGGCAGTCGACGGCTATACGGTCGCCGACTGGCACGATCTGGGCCCGATGATCGATATGCGCGAGGTGGGCGATGAAATACAAGTAGCTGTCTACCGCAACGGAGAAACATTTACCCGCACCCGCCCCATCAAGTCACAAGCTGCCACCCACGGTGACCACAGCCGACCCAATGGGCCTCAGGTTATTCAACCGGAACCCAGTGCAGACAACCTCCCGCCCATTGCGCAAGTCGAACTGGCTCCGGTCACCCGGTCAGAAGCCAGCGCGCTGCCCATTGCTGTCAGTAACCCGGTACCGGAGCGCCCCACGGTAGCCGTAGAGCCGGTCGCCAACCCGACCCAGCCCCTTATCCGGGACTTAGCGGTAGAATCCCTGAATATTTTCCCGAACCCGACCACCGGCATTTTCGATATCCGGTTTGAATTGCCGCAACGGGGAGAAACAGCGGTATTCATCTATAACCCCGCCGGTCAGCCGGTTTATTTCAACACCCTCGGTGAATTCTCCGGCGTATTCAGCGACCGCATCGATATTGCTAATGGCGTGCGCGGGATTTACTTCCTGGAAGTGCGGCAAGGGCCGCGCTCGCTAACCCGGAAGATCATCTTGCAGTAAGCGAAAGGGCTAAAAAATGCGAAAGGGCACCTCCCAGTGGGAAGTGCCCTTTATTTTTTCCAGCTTAATGACCGGTTTATTTACGGATATTCAGCTTTTCAATCAGTGCCCGGTAGCCATCCAAGTTTTTCTTGGCCAGGTACCCCAGCAAACGCTTCCGCTTACCGACCAGGGAAAGCAGGGCGCGGCGGGATGCGTGATCCTTAGGGTTTTCGTTCAAGTGCTTGGAAAGCTCTTTGATCCGGAATGTAAACAGGGCCACCTGTGCTTCTGTAGAGCCGGTGTTGCCTTCAGAACCGCCGTATTCTTTAAAGATTTCGGCTTTCTTTTCTTTTGATAAGTATTCTGCCATGATAAGTTTTTAACCGTTAGTGATTACGAAAATCAGTTACAGCGCGGCAAAGATACGCATATTGGCCGAACAAACAAGACCCAGCTCAACTTATTGCGCAGCCTTAAAGTTTTTCACGGCTTCATTCAGGCGGGGCACCACATCAAACAGGTCCCCAACCACACCGTAGTCAGCTGCTTTAAAGAATGGCGCCTCCGGGTCCTTATTGATCACAACGATTGTCTTGGAGCTGTTCACCCCAGCCAGGTGTTGAATCGCTCCGGATATACCGATAGCGATGTAGAGGTTAGGCCGGATGGCGACGCCGGTTTGGCCGACGTGCTCGTGGTGCGGCCGCCAGTCTGCATCTGCCACCGGGCGGGAGCAGGCTGTGGTTGCGCCCATATTTTCGGCCAGCTCTTCAATGATGCCCCAGTTTTCCGGCCCCTTCATGCCACGGCCGGCGGAGACCACCAATTCTGCTTCGGGCAGGGGCGTGCGCCCTTCCATCCGCTTTACCTCCTTAATCTGTACGCGGGCTTCCGGTACTTCTACCTCCAGCGCCTCCACCGCCGCCTCACTTCCGACTTCCTGGGGCGGCAGGGAATTGCCCATGAGCGAGAGGACCTTCACCTCAGACTTGACTTCATAATCAGCAAAGGCCTTGCCGGAGAAAACGGGCTTGCGGACTTTGAAGGTGCCGCCTTCTACCTTGGGGACCGCGTTGACAGCAGGGACAGAGCCCGCATTGAGGCGGACCGCCAGCCGGCCCAGCAGAGATTTGCCAGTAGAAGTATGGCCCACGACCACCACTTTGGCGCCCAGCTTTTGAGCAGCCTGAGCGATCACCTGCGTATAAACCTGGCTGTCAAAAGCATCCAGTGCTTCATTGCCCACGTGATAGACCTTAGCGGCTCCGTATTTGCCGAGCTCGGCAGCCCCTTCGGCACTGCCTAGCACCAGGGCGGCGCATTCCGTTCCCATCGCCTCTGCGGTAAGATGGCCATAGTACACCAGCTCATAGGCAGCTTTCTTGAATTGTCCTTTTTGCGTTTCTGCTAATATTAAAACCATGGTATTTTTTTGCTTTGAAGGTTTAGGAAATGGGGATTTAGAGCGCCTTGGCCTCTTCGTGCAGCAGGCGGACAAGCTCGTCCATATTCTCCGGGTCTACCAGCTTGACGTCTCCTTTCTCCGGAGGCAGCTCGTAGTGCACCGCCACGGCAAGGTCCTCTGCCTCAGCAGGCTCAACCACCTTAAGCGGCTTGCGCTTGGCCATCATAATGCCGCGCATGTTGGGGATGCGCTGCTCGGCCAGCCCTTTGGCGGCAGATACAACAAATGGCGCTTTGACCTCCACAATTTCGTTGCCACCTTCAATATCCCGGGTCACAGTGGCCGTATCGCCTTCCATTTCCAAATGAGAAGCATAAGAGATGAAGGGCATATCCAGCAGTTCTGCCAGCATCGCCCCTACTTCCGATCCGTTGTAGTCAATCGTTTCTTTTCCGAGGAAAACGGCGTCGAAGGATTCGGATTGGGCATAAGCTGCAATTTGCCGGGCAACAAACATTGCGCTGCTGGGCTCTGCATCGATGCGCACGGCCTCATCAGCGCCAATGGCCAGCCCCTTGCGGATAACCGTATCGTTGGCAGCAGGGCCTACGTTAATAATGGTAACGCTGCCGCCATTGGCCTCCTTGAGCTCAAGGGCACGAACCAGGGCGTACCACTCGTCGTAAGGGTTCATAATGAATTGCACACCGGAAGTATCAAATTGGGTGTTGCCCTCCGTAAAAGCAATCTTAGCTGTGGTTTCCGGAGTCTTACTGACACAAACCAGTAATTTCATGAATGGGTATTTTTGTAGTTTCTTTGGCTAGGGTCAGGCTGCTGTCAGCCCAAAAGCCGCTTATTTTACTAAAATTGTGATCTGTGCAAATATACTTACTTTTATCTACTCCCGAAAGCAACTTAGCGAATTTTCGCTAGGCTTTGACAGTTCGCTGAGAAATCGGTTTAAAGCATTAACAATCAAATCTTTAAATATAAAGGCATGAACGATACCAGACTTAAGCAACTTCAGGCTCTACTCGAAGAAGACCCCGGCAGCTCCTTCATACAGTTTGCTATTGCCAAAGAATACGAAAAGCATGCACAGTGGCCTGAAGCCAGAATGGCCTACGAATCCCTGGTCCAGCAAGCCCCGGATTACGTAGGCACTTACTATCATCTGGGTAAGCTGTATGAACAATTGAACCGGCCCGCCGACGCTTTTCAGACCTATAAGGAAGGCATGGAAGCGGCCAAACGGGCCGGCGATCAACATGCCCTAAGCGAATTGGCTGGCGCTAAACTCGCCCTGGGCGATGAGGAGGATTTCGATTAAGAGATGCTATGCTAACCCCCTTGCCGTACGAGTTTTCCAATGCCCAGCGTTTTTCCGCCCGCCCCCCTGAGGCGCATGGCGTACATGCCATTCGGCCAGCGCTCCACACCGAGGACGAGCTGTTGCTGCCCAACCGGCACCGCCACCGATTCCAGCAGCTGACCGGTGCTGGCATAAACCTCAAGCACAGCCCCCTTCGACAAACCGCCGGGCAATTGCACCGTCACGGGGCCCGATGCCGGGTTCGGGAACAGAGCTAAAGATTGGCGCTCCGGGCTCGCTTCCGTACTGCTCAGAGTAGGCAAGCCATAGCAAATTTCAATAGACCAGCCCGCCAGCGCACCTTCATTGCCGCTCTTGAAAATCACCAGCTCCCAGGTTCCCTGAGCCGAGCTGCCATTGAATTGAGAAAGGGGCTCTTCCGTCAGGAAAGGCCCGCCGACCGGCGGGCAGTTCACCGGGTTGTTCGCCTGCTCATCCAGAGAGACGTTGATCAGAAAACCATTGTCGCAATCGCTGTTGGAGAAAAGGTCAATACTGCCTGCATTGGGGCTGCGCAGCCGGAAATCTATTTCGGAAATCGGCAGATAGGTGCCCCGCAGGGAGGGCAGGTTGACGTCGCGTATGGTGGCATCCAAGTCTACATCGATAGCCGAAAATACAAAAGGGCCGGGCTGCCCGAGGTCGATAGGCATATTCTGAGCTTCGTATACCACACACCGTACTACTTCCGTCTGAAAACCGCTATTGGCATAGGGGCCGGCGCCACAGCTTTCATTTTTTCCCCTCACGCGCCAAAATATAGCTGCACTATCGGGCAGTGGGCTGGCTAAAGTCAAAAAGGTATCGACGATGCCACTTTCCTCAAATAGAATGTCTGAGAATGCTGCATCAGCAGCGATCTCCAGGTCGTAGGCTGCAGCATCCGGGTGGGCACTCCAGCTTAGCGTAGGCGTCACCGCTACATCGATAGCCCCGTCGGTTGGGGCCTGAGGCGTAACGGCTTCCGGTAAGCCGGCAAAGTACTGCAGTACCAGCCCCAGTGTATCCGAAGCAGCGCCATTGCTGCCTATGAGCTGAAAGGGATAGTTGCCGGAAGCTACGCCGGCGGTGGTGGCCACCTGAAAGGCCAGGCTTGCCGGCAGGTCAACCGGCTCCAGGCCCGTTACCGTAAAGGGCGCAGGAAGGCCCTCCACCGTCCATTCAACTGTACCCGCTGCATCCAGCAGGGGGGCGGCCAGCACTTCGAAGCTAACTTCTTCGGTTGCACAAGCCGACTGTACCTGAGTCTCGCTGGCCAGGGAGATGCCCGCTTCTTCGGGGGGCAGCACCGCAAAATCTGCATTATTGAGGTCGAAGAAGATATTATTGGCTGCTTTGACCTTGATCCGGCAATCCACACTATTGGCCTCGGCGGGCAACTGCACGATAGCCGCCCCGTCGTTGGGCGTTTCTGCTTCCAAAAGAAAAGGGTAGGTCAGCCCGCCGTCAACCGACAGGTAAATATCCACCTCACTGGCATTCACCGGCGGCTGATCGGTATTCGCCACCGACCACTCTACCAGCTGAAGGCTGCCGGCTTTCCAGTCTACTTCCGACACCACATTCCGGGATAACACCCGAAACGGGCCGGCTTGCTCCGTGACGTTAAAAGAGCGGTCTTCCGTACTCACGCCGCCCCCAAAACCATGGTTGTCCCTTACTGTCAACCGGAAGGTCAAATCCCGGGCGTAATCCGGCAATTGCTCGCCAATAACGGTCATATTGTTGATCAGGTCGGCCAGGCGGGGGAAAACCCGGGTGGCATCTGTTGTGGGCAGGAAAGACCGGAAAATGGGCGCATTGCCCTCCGGATTATTAGGAGGCGAAGAAGGCCCGGTATCAAACTGTTCCCAGCAGTAAGTCAGGGAGTCGCCGTCAACGTCGGTAGCCGTCCCGGTAAGCTCAAAGGGCGTGGAAACCGGAAGAAAAAAGCCGCTCTCCCCCGGCGTGATCAGCGGTGGGGTATTCCCTGTACCGATGATGGTAGCGCAGCTATTGCCATTGCCAAAAATGGTATGTTCAAACATTTCCTGCTGGCTGACAGCATGAAAATAGGGATCGCTGTTATTTTGCAAATTGGGCGGGCAAATACCGGCGTACCCCATAATGGTGGAGGCGCTCCCCGGTTCCATCGCCGTTTGCGGCACCCGGTTGCAATCGTTGTTTTGAGTATGGCTGGCCCCAAATTGATGGCCGATTTCGTGAGCGACGTAATCCACATCAAAGGGGTCGCCCACCGGCGAGGACCCTGAGGTGAACCCACCGGCCTTGGTGTTGTCATCGCAAAGGGACTGATAAAACGCAACCCCTCCCCCACCAGTGCGGTGAAAGACGTGGCCAATATCGTAACTGCCGTTGCCGATGGTCGTATCGAGGTTGATCTGGTTTTGGCCAAGGTGATCGCCGGGGCCTCCGTTGTAGGGGTCTGATGAAGGATTGGTATAAATGATCTGCTGATTGCTGTCGATCAGAATCATGCGGGCAGAAACATCGGTTTCGTACAGGCCGTTCACCCGGTTCATAGTTGTGACGATGGCTGCTATGGCATCCCCTACAGTTCCTCCGTGAAACTGTGTGTATTCACCAGTGGCGGCAACGGCCAGCCGATAGGTACGCAGCTCTTCCCCAACGACCGTGCTGCCCGAGCGGGGCGCGGCGCCCAGGCCATGCTCATGGTTAATTGCACAAACGAAGTCTTCCCGCTCCGTCAAATCCCTGCGGTAGTAAACCTGATGGGCTTGGTGGGGGTAATTGTGATAGTAGGGGTCAATAAAGTAGGTTTGCGCGCCTTTAAGGACCATAGCGTGGAACCCCTTAGGCGTATAGTCAATCCGTGCCAGGGCGCTGCCCGGTGCCAGGCTCTTGCCCAGGAAAGTCTTAATCCCCGGAAACTGCCGGGCAAGCCCCGGAGCCATCACCGGCGACTGCACCACCCGGAAGCGCTCCGTTCCGCCATCGGGCGTTGGCAACGTAAAGGTAAGCCCCGCCGCCGTGCCTTCGCTGGGAGCGGCGGAGAGCTCGGCCCGGAGCACTTCCATATCGATGGCGATCAGGCGGGCCGCTTCGGGTTGTATCTCCCGGCTTGCCCAGGGTATATCCGGCGCGGTGGTAGGTTTCCAAAAGTTTTGGCCCTGGCCAGACAAGTCCATAAGCCCTGCCAGGAAAAAGATAAGTAGGGTCGTTCTCTTCATACTGCATTTTATTTTACCGCGAATGTAAGCGATCCGGGCGCGCCTACCTACACTCACCGGCTAGATAAAATGTCTGACCCCCTACAGAATCAAAACCATTTAATAGTCAGGTCAATAATCCGCTGCTTCAGTTGCGTGTAAGGGGGCATGAGGAGCTCCAGGGCGCCGGGGAGGTGCTGCCGGTATACCGCCCGGGCATTGGAGAAGGCTTCAAAACCATACCATCCGTGGCTTTTGCCAATGCCACTGTTGTTGGAGCCGCCAAAGGGCAGGTTAGGCTGCATGAAGTGCACATCGTTGTTGTTGATGCAGGTGCCGCCCGCCCGGGTTTCCTGCAGGATGCGGCGGATATTGGATTCGCTCTTGCTGTAGATGTAAAGGGCCAGCGGCTTTTCTTTGCTCCGTATAAACTGCAGGGGTTCTTCCAGGTTGCGGAAAGTCAGGATGGGCAGGACGGGCCCAAAAATTTCCTCCTGCATGAGCTGGGCATCCTCGGGGACGCCACTCACAACGGTGGGCTCGATAAAATCAGTATCGGCATCGCGCTGCCCACCAATTTCAACTATGGCGCCCCGGGATTCGGCATCTTGCAGGTAGCCTGCCACGCGCTCGTAGTGCTTCCCGTTGACCATGCGGTTGTAGGCAGCAGATTGGGCAATATCCTCCCCGTACAGCGCCCGCAACTGCTCGGCCATCAGGCGGACAAACTCGGCTTTCCGGCTTTCGTGCACAAACAGGTAATCCGGTGCAATGCAAATCTGGCCGCTGTTCAGAAACTTGCCCCAGGCAATGCGGCGCACTGCTGCCTTCAGGTCGGCCGTCTCGTCAACAATGGTCGGAGACTTGCCCCCCAACTCCAGGGTGACAGATGCCAGGTGCTCCGAGGCTGCCCGCATGACGATCTTGCCAATGGCAGGGGCGCCGGTAAAGAAGATGTGGTTGAATGGCAGCTTCAGCAATTCAGTAGCCGTTTCTACCGCGCCCTCTACCACGGCCACCTCCCGGGGGTCAAAGACCGCCTCCACGATTTCCCGCACCAAAGCGGAGGTATGAGGGGTATGCTCGGATGGCTTGACTATGGCGGTGTTGCCCGCTGCAATGGCGGAGATCAGAGGGCCGAGGGCCAGCTGCAGCGGAAAATTCCAGGGGGCAATGATCAGGCACACCCCTTTGGGCTCGTAGCGTACCCAGGAAGAACTGCCCAGGAATGGCAGGGGCGTCCCCACCCGGTGGCGGGCCATCCACCGGCTCAGGTGTCGGGCGGTGTGCTTAATCTCCGTGGTAATGGCGTAAATCTCGGTGAGGTCGGCCTCGGCTGCTGGCTTTTTAAAATCAGCGTAGACCGCATCTCTAATGGCCTGCCGCCGGGCGAGCAGGGCTTTTTTCAACCGCTTCAATTTGGCTATGCGCTCCCGGGCGGTGGACCGGGCCACCTCGTACTGATGCGCCTGCTGCGCTTCAAATAAGGATTTGATTTCCTGGCGGTTGGCCGTACTTTGTATTTGCGTCGTCATTTTACAGCTTGGTTAGGATTCACTTAACAATAGTAAGCAAATTTTTTCATACACTTACAAGCCTTAAATTTGCTGCATACAAACCGATCAAACCATGAAATCCAAAATATTATTGATGCTGCTGCTAATGGCGAGCAGCTTGTTTGCCCAGGAAACCGAAAAAGAAAAGGAAGACTGGGACGTCAATGCCCCACCTGGCGAATACCAGGAAAAAAGCCTGACCTTTACCGAAGGGACATGGAGACGGGCCAGAACTTCCCCCTCTTCGACGGGCTGAGCAAAGACCAGCAGGAAGCCTGGGCGATCTTTGGCGTTTACACTGGCTTCGACTGGACACCCGACGACAAACATATCATCATCTGGGGGCAGGGCAAGCTCTGGAAAGTAGCGGTAGATTCCGGGGACGCCACCGAAATCCCATTCGAGGCAACGGCCAAGCATCGTTTTCAGGAAACCGTCCGGTTCAAAAACAATGCCTTCGAAGAGCGCTTTACCGCTAAGGTCATCCGCCATGCCGTCACTTCGCCCGATGAAAAGACCCTCGTATTTTCCGCCCTTGGCCACCTTTGGAAAAAGGCGCTGCCCGACGGCACCCCCACCCGCCTGACGGAAGCTGAAGACTTTGAATTCGAGCCCGCCTTCTCGCCCGACGGGCAATCACTGGTCTACGTCAGCTGGAACGACCAGGAGATGGGCGCCATCCACCGGCTGGATTTGGCCACCGGCAAAAGCCAGCCACTCACCACCGAAAAGGGCATTTACCGCACGCCCCGCTTTTCCCCGGACGGGCAGACTATCGTTTTCCGTAAAGACGGCGGCAACATGCACCAGGGGTATGCCTTTTGCAAAGAAACGGGCATCTATACCCTGCCAGCTACCGGCGGAGCGCCAGCCCTGGTTACGCCCAAGGGCGAATACCCGGTCTTCAACCACAAAGGCGACCGCATCTTTTACCAGACGGGTGGCTATCTATTTGGCAGCATCACCAAAGCCTACCACAGTATCAAGCCCGATGGCAGCGACGACCGGAAACTATTTGACGGCAAATACGCCCAGCGCTTTGCCCCCAGCCCGGATAATAAATGGGTGGGCTGGTCAGAGCTGCACAAAGTCTACATCGCCCCTATGCCGAAAACCGGGCAGCCAGTAGGCATAAGCGCCAAAACCAAAGCCGTGCCCATTGCTCAGGTGGCCCGCGATGCCGGAATTAACATACACTGGTCAAAGGACAGCAAGCGCCTGTACTGGACGCTGGGCGAACAGCTTTTCAGCGATGACCTCACGGAGCGCTTCAGTTTTCTGGAAGGGGGCCTCGACAGCCTGCCGCCCATGGATACCGTAGGGCTGCGCATCGGCTTGGAGGTGGAGGCCGATCAGCCGGAAGGCTTGATTGCCTTTACCAATGCCCGCATCATCACTATGAAGGGCGACGAAGTTATTGAGAATGGCACAGTACTGGTATCGGGCAACCGCTTGCAAAAAGTCGGTGAAAAGGTAAAAATCCCTAACGCCGCCAAAATCATCGACTGCAGCGGCAAGACCATACTGCCGGGCTTCGTTGATGTACACGGGCACCTGGGCGACTTCCGCTACGGGCTCAGCCCCCAGCAAAATTGGTATTACTATGCTAACCTTGCCTACGGCGTGACGACTGCCCACGACCCCTCCTCCAATTCCGAAATGATCTTTTCCCACGCCGAAATGATCAAAGCCGGGGAGACGGTAGGGCCCCGCCTTTTTTCTACGGGTACCATACTGTACGGTGCCGATGGCGACTTCAAAGCAGTAATCAACGACCTGGACGATGCCCGCTCTGCCATCCGCCGCACCAAAGCTTTCGGGGCTTTTTCCGTAAAGAGCTACAATCAGCCGCGCCGGGAGCAACGGCAGCAGGTCATGCAGGCAGCCCGTGAACTGGATATCCTGGTGGTCCCGGAGGGCGGCTCTTTCTTCTACCACAATATGAGCATGGTGGCCGATGGGCATACCGGCGTGGAGCACAATATCCCCGTAGCGCCGCTCTACGATGATGTCGTTCAGTTCTGGTCGCAGACCAAAGCCCACAACACCCCTACCCTGGTGGTCAACTACGGCAGCATCAACGGAGAGTACTACTGGTACCAAAAAACCAACGTCTGGGAAAAAGAGCGGCTGTTGGCCTTCACGCCCCGGGCGGTGGTAGACGCGCGGGCCCGCCACCGCACTATGGTGCCGGATGAAGAGTACGAAAACGGGCACATCCTCACTTCGAAATCCCTGAAGAAGCTTCAGGATGCGGGCGTCAACATCAATCTGGGGGCACATGGCCAACTGCAAGGCCTGGGTGCCCACTGGGAGCTTTGGATGCTGCAGCAGGGCGGCATGAGCAACCATCAGGCCCTACGCTGCGCTACCCTGAATGGAGCCAAATACCTCGGTATGGACCATCAGATCGGCTCCCTGGAAGCCGGCAAATTAGCGGACCTTATCGTGCTCGATCAAAATCCGCTGGACAATATCCGCCACTCGGAGTCCGTGCGCTACACCATGGTCAACGGCCGCCTGTACGAGGCTGCCACCATGAACGAGACGGGCCACTACGACCGCAAGCGGAAGCCATTCTACTTTGAGCTGGAAGGCAGCGGCAATGCCTGGCCGACGATGACGGGTACCAACGGCCTGATGCCAACACAGTGTGCTTGCCGGCGGTAGTGCCTTCATCAGATGCTAATGGCCTGTACTTCCTTCCCGGCGCAAAGCTAACAGCAGGCTGACCGCACAGCACAGCAGGAGCATACTTTGCACGAGCCCCCCGGCTATGGAGGCGGACTGTAATGCCCGCAACCCGCCCACTGTGATCAACACCGCAGCTGCACTGCCCTCCGCAATGCCCCAAAAAGCGCGCTGCGCTACAGGCGGGTTGGGGTGCCCACCGGAGGTGATCATGTCATCAACCAGGGAGCCAGAGTCTGATGAGGTGATGAAAAAGATGACGACCAGGATGAGGGCGGCCCATTGGCTCACTTCCGCATAGGGCAGGTAGCTCAACAGTTCATGCAGGGCCATAGATTCGTTTTCCTTGACAACGGCTGCCAAGCCTTGCCCGCTCTCCCCAAGGAATTGTAGGGCTGTGCCGCCAAAAACAGCAAACCAGAGGAAGGTGATAAGGGTAGGTACCAAAAGCAGGGTAAATACGAACTCCCGGATGGTCCGCCCCTTGGAGATCCGGGCCACAAAAATGCCGACAAAGGGGCACCAGGAAATCCACCAGCCCCAGTAAAAAATGGTCCAATTCGTTTGCCAGGAGCTTCCTGCTTTATCGTCTATCCAAAGACTGGTTGCCGGCAGCTCACGCAGGTTGTTCCAAAAGCCATCCACCAAATAGCCCAGCTGCACCCGAACCGGCCCTACTACCATCAGGAAGACCAGTAAGCTCAGCATCAGCAGCAGATTGGCGAGGCTCAGATATTTGATCCCTTTACCTACCCCCGAGACCGTAGAAACCGTAGCCACAACGGTAATCACCAGGATGACCAGCAACTGATTGCCTTCCTCGAAGGGCCAGCCCATAAGCGCATCGAGGCCGGAGTTGATTTGCATAGCGCCCAAGCCAAGGGAGGTAGCTACCCCCAATAGCGTGCCTACGGTGCAAACCACATCGGCAACGTGGCCAATCGGGCCATAGATGCGCTCTCCCAACATCGGGTAGAGCAGCGCGCGGGGCGCCAGAGGAAGCCCTTTCCGGAAATGGAAGTAGGCGATCCCCATCCCAAAGAGAATGTACACTGCCCAGGGGTGGAACCCCCAGTGGAAGAAAGCAAAGCGCATAGCTTCATCGGCGGCAGCTTCCGTATTGGCAGGGGCAAAGGGCGGTTCCTGATAATGCATCACCGGTTCAGCGACGCCCCAAAAAACCAGCCCCATGCCCATGCCTGCAGAAAAGAGC
The DNA here is from genome assembly GCA_964575505.1 of uncultured Phaeodactylibacter sp. GTDB lineage: Bacteria > Bacteroidota > Bacteroidia > Chitinophagales > Saprospiraceae > Phaeodactylibacter. The sequence goes on along the minus strand of CAZNSK010000016.1, from coordinate 47,333 downwards.
ATACTCAGCCAGGCCAGCCAGCTAAAGGAGGGCTCACTGCCGGGCGGCCCCAGCTTGACCCGGCCGAAAGGGCTAAACCCAATCCCAAGCACCAGCAAAAGGATCAGGAAGGTCAGATAGATGTAGTAACCGCCCAGATTCGTCGAGATAAACTCCAGGGCATGGTCAAACACCCGGCTGGCCTGGCTAGTCCATACTCCGCCGTATATGATAAAGGCGATAACCACTCCGGCAGCCCCAAAGAAAACCGGCGGGTTCATCATCTCGAACCAGCGGCTGAAAAATTGTCGTATCTTCTCCTTTGTTTGACTGAGTTTGCTCATCTCCTCTATAACCGTATGGCAAGCCCACTGTTCTGTGGCACTGGCCCACTGGCTGCTGCGCGAGTTGCATTAACAGGTGTTAAGGGCAAGGGCAGCCACCGCAGCGGGCCCCAACTTTTCCACCCCAAGGTTTCATTAGCGGTTCAAAACGCGTATATTTGCGCAGTTTTTCTTTAAAGGATTCGTAGAACGCTCTATTTATCAAGCGCTTATGCGTCCCGCAAAGATTTACAGATGCTCATTTTTTAACATTTTCTAAAAAGTTACTTCGAGTTATGCAAGGAAAAGGAGTAGTGAAGTTCTTCCTTGTGGTGATGACGATTGTAACGCTCGTACAGTACTTTTTCATCCTGCCGACGCAGAAAGTTGAAAAAGCCGCTGAGGAGTACGCACGAACGTCCACCCAAAACGTACCGGAAGACCTTCAGAAGACCGCCTTCAAGATGAAGCGCGCGGAGTTTTTGGACTCCATGTCTTCGGAAGAGGTATTCAAGATACCTCTGCTGAAGAGCTACACGTATCAAGAACTAAAATCGCAGCAGCTGGCCCTCGGCCTCGACCTCAAAGGAGGGATGAGCGTCGTGTTGCAAGTTGATTTGCGGAAATTCATAAGAGCATTAGCCAACGATAGTAAAGATCCAACTTTTGAGGAAGCGTTAAACCGAGCATCTCAAGCGCAAAAAACTGAACAGGCTGATTTTGTTTCTCTTTTCTTCGACGCGTGGAACGAAGTGAAAGGCGAGAAAAAACTCGCTCCCATTTTCACCCGCAACGAAGGGCTTCGCGACCAGATCAACTATGAAACCGGGGACGGCGAAGTCATCCGCGTCATCCGCGAAAAAGCCGATGAAACCGTCGACCTGACCTTCAAGCTCCTCAAGGAGCGTATCGACAAACTGGGCGTTACCCAACCGAATGTATCCCTGGACCAGAGCCGGGACCTCATTATTGTGGAGCTCCCAGGCATCGACAACCCGGAGCGGGCCCGCAACTTCCTACAGGCCGCTGCCAAGCTTGAGTTTTACAATGTTTTCCGTATCAATGACCAAGGGGTGCAGCAGGCCTTTATCGAGGCCAATCAGCGCCTGGCTACCCTCATGGAAAGCAGCGGCACGGAACGCGAGGTCCTGCGGGTCGATACGACCTTCGCTACCGATTCCCTCGGTAATATCATTGCCGGCGAAATAGAAAGCATTGACACCGTATACAACGATGGGGCGCAGTCTGGCCCGCTCTTTGAGGCACTGACCCTCAACTCCACAGGCTCACAGGGCCTGGCCGTGCTTGGCTTTGCCAAGAAAAACCAGCGCCGTTACATTGACAGCCTCCTGGCTAAGCCGGAAATCCAAGCGCTGTTCCCTAGAGATATGGTGCTACGCTGGGCGAAGGACCCTATGAAAGATTACGAGACGAATGAAGTTACCGATAATTACGAGCTCTACGGCTTAAAGCCAACCCGGGATGGAAAAGCAGCCATGACGGGTGATCACGTCGTCGATGCCAGTGCCAACCCGGACCCGCAGACCAACGAGGTCGCCGTATCCCTGACAATGGACAATACCGGCGCCAAAATCTGGGGGCAGTTGACCACAGAAGCGGCTCAGGATAACAACCGGGAAATTGCGATCGTCCTGGACGATGAGGTCGTCTCGGCCCCCCGCGTTATCAACCCCATCCTGACCGGAGACTCTCAAATTACCGGCAGCTTTAGCATACAGGAGGGCAAAGACCTGGCCAACATCCTGCAAATTGGCAAACTGCCCGCTGAAACGGAAATTATCCAGGAAGCCCTTGTAGGCCCCTCTCTCGGAGAGGAAAACATCCGCAACAGCACCATTGCCCTGTCTGTAGGGTTTGTGCTGGTCCTGCTGTTTATGATCGCCTACTACGGGGGCGGCGGCATCGTCTCCATCCTGGCGCTTATCCTGAATATTTTCTTCATTTTCGGCGCCTTGGCTTCCTACGGTACCGTGCTTACCCTACCGGGTATCGCCGGTATTGTACTGACCATCGGTATGGCAGTGGATGCCAACGTGATCATCTACGAGCGGATCCGGGAGGAACTGCGGGAGGGCAAATCCCTGCTTATGGCCATCAGCGATGGTTTCCAAAACTCCTACTCGGCTATCATTGATGCCAACGTTACCACGCTGCTGACCGCCTTTATCCTGGCTTACTTCGGCCTGGGGCCCATCAAGGGCTTCGCGGTGGTCTTGATCATCGGTGTGCTGTCTTCGCTGTTTACAGCTGTGCTGGTTGGCCGGCTGATGATCGATCAGTGGACGAAAAAAGACCGGGGCATGACGTTCTCCACCGGATTCTCCAAAAATGCATTTGCCAACCTGTCAGTCGACTGGCTGGGCAAGCGCCGGGTGGCTTACATCATCTCGGGTGTGATCATCGCAGCCGGGCTGGTTTCTATGGCTACGCGCGGTTTTGAACTGGGCGTTGACTTCAAGGGAGGTTATTCCTACAACGTTACCATTGACGGCGCGGAAGTGGAAGCTTCTGAGCTGCGGGCAGTGCTCACCGATGCCTTCCAGGGCAATGAGCCGATTGTGAAATCTGTAGATACCGAAAACACGTATAATGTCGTGACGGACTACCTGGTCGAGTCTACAAAGGAGGATGCAGACGAGCAAGTAATGACAGCGCTGTACAATGGCATCAATGAAATCGCCGGCGGTAATATCGATTTTGAGGAATTCAAAGCCCCCGATGGCGATGGCACCCACGTGGAGAGCTCCAGTAAGGTAGGGGCGACGATTGCGGACGATATCAAGTCGAGCGCATTCTACGCTGCCTCCTTTGCCCTGCTGCTCATCTTCCTGTATATCTTCATCCGCTTTAGCAAATGGCAGTACAGCCTGGGCGCGGTAGCTGCGTTGTTCCACGACACCCTCGTGGTCCTGGGTATTTTCTCCATCTTCCACGGCATCCTGCCGTTCTCGCTGGAGATTGACCAGGCCTTTATCGCTGCCATTCTGACGGTAATTGGTTATTCCATCAACGATACCGTGGTGGTATTCGACCGTATCCGGGAGTTCCTGAACAACTACACGAAGAGCTCTAAGGAAGAGGTGATCAACAGCGCGGTCAACAGCACCGTTAGCCGTACGATTATTACCTCGCTGACCACACTGTTTGTGGTGGCGATCCTGTTCTTCTTTGGCGGCTCGAGCATCCGGGGTTTTGCATTTGCATTGCTCATTGGTATTCTTGTAGGTACCTATTCCTCCATCTTCGTCGCGACGCCGATCATGTCTGACCTGACCGGTGAACTGCGGGCGAAAGATACCAAGTCTGACCGCAAAGGCTTTTCGAAAGCTGCGCAAGCGGCGCGTTAAGCCCACACCGATATCGTGTTAAATGGAAGGGCTGGCTCCGGATTACCGGGACCAGCCCTTTTTTCGTAGCCGACTGTAACGAAATTGCTGAATTATTATTCTAACTTTTCGTATTTTTTCACCTTATTACCCAGAAACCCCTTGTTGCACCACAATAATCGCTGGTGAGTGCCTCATTCATCCAAAGCTCCGACTATGAGTAAACGTATACTTATCCTTCTGCTATTCCTGCCTGGCCTGCTACTGGCAACGGAAGACCCGATTACCATCCAATTAGAAGACCTGGATTCCCGCCACCGGCTCAACACCCAGGAGGTAGGCCCCTTCACCGTTGAGCTCTGCCAATTGCAGCCTGGAGAAAGCTACCAGCTTTGGCTGAGCCAGCAAGCCCAGGAAGGCGGCCGGGTTAAATTTTTGGATGCGGGCACGGCAGTCACCGCCTACAGCTTTACGGCAAGCGCAAACTGCCAGTCGATACCCCTGGTGCAAACCGACTCTACCGCTTCCAAGACCAAATACATCTTGTCCGTTAGCTGCGAGACTTGTGAGCGGAGCCCGGATAACAGCCGCATGGCCAATTTAACGGTCAGCCCGGGCCTTGATGCCCTTACGCTTATTCAGGACATTTTCATTGGCGGCAATTGTTTTGACGTCAGCAACGTCAATGTGATCGGCTCCGCTGCCGGCGCTGGGCAATTTGGCATGGGGGACGCCTCCATCGGCATTGGCTCCGGGGTGATCATCTCTAGTGGCAACGTGACCAATGCGCCGGGGCCGAACAATTCTGGTAGTACCGGTAATGGCCTGGGCGGCGGCGGCCACCCTGACCTTGCCGACCTGGCGGGTACCACCGACATCAATGATGCCACCGGCATTGAATTCCAGTTTACCCCGACCATCGACAATATCACTTTCCGTTATGTTTTTGCCTCCGAAGAGTACTGCGAGTTTGTCGACGCCGGTTTCAATGACGTCTTCGGCTTTTTCATCAGCGGGCCGGGCATCAATGGCGGCTTCACCGGCAACGGCGACAATATCGCCGTACTGCCCGGGTCCAATATTGGCGTAACGATTGACAATATCAATGATCAGGACAATACGGTTTTCTTTACAGGCAATTCAGCCAGTTGCGGCACCGGCACCATCAACGACAACATCGAATTTGACGGTTTCACCAAAGTGCTGACCGCCATTGCGAATGTACAGGAGTGCGAAACCTACACCATCCGCTTGCTCGTAGGGGATGTAGGGGACGGCATTTACGACTCCGCCGTTTTTCTGGAAGCCAACAGTTTCGCGGCCGGGGGTACCGCCTCTGGTTCAGCATTCTCACCTACCACCAGCAGCAACGTTTCTTACGAAGCCTGCTCAGACGGCTACTTTGAAATTGAGGTGGGCGGCGATATTACCCTGCCCCGTACGGTAGACTTTTTCATTTCGCCCAACAGCACCGCTACGGAGGGCGTCGATTACGCCAACTTGCCTACTTCCGTAACTGCGCTGCCCGGCCAGTCCACCGTTATCATACCCGTTGATGTTTTTGATGATGGTATCCTTGAGGGGCAGGAGACCATTATTTTAGAGTTGCTCAACTCTTGTTCGTGTACGAATGGCATCATCGAGCTGATCATACAAGACAGCCCGCCTATGGACGTCGCCGTCCCCGAGGTAGAGGTCTGCCCCGATGAACCCGCTACCCTATCGGCTTCGGTCTCGGGCGGCTTGCCCAATTTCACCTACGCCTGGAGCAATAATGCCGGCAACTCCGCCTCCGTCACTGTTACCCCCGACCAAACTACCCTATACACCGTAACGGTCACCGATGCGTGTGGCCTAACGTCAACTGCAGAAACCCAGGTAACCGTTAGTGGTGCCTCAGAAGCCGTCCTTTCCGGGCAGGCGCAGTTCTGCCAGACCCCTTTTACCGCTCAATTAGAGGTCAACTTTCAGGGGCAGGGGCCCTGGATATTTGCCTACTCCCTCAACGGGGTGCCGCAGCCCGACATCATCGCTACGGAAAACCCCACTATTCTTGAAGTCAGTGACCCCGGGGTTTACCAGGCAGAGTATGTGGCCCCTCAGGCCTACCCCACCTGCGTGGGCGTAGCTACCGGCTCCGCTTTCGTTGATTTGGTCACCATCAATGCACAAGCCACCGCCACTCCTGTTTCCTGTACCGGGGCGGGAGACGGGGCGGTATCGGTCTCCACCAACGGCGGCTCCCCGCCTTACTTTTTCAGTTGGACCAACGCCACGACCAATCAGCCGCTGCCGGGCGTCAGCAATACGCTTACCGGGCTGCCCCCCGGCGTTTACGAAATTGAAGTTACCGATGGCTCGGGCTGTACGGAAACCGTACAAGCCGAAGTCACAGAACCGCCCCCCCTGAATGCCAGCATAGCCGGCACCGAGGGCGTCAATTGCCTCAACCCTAACGGCGGCAGCATCGACCTGTCGGTTAGCGGCGGCACCCCCGGCTATTCCTATATCTGGAGCAACGGGGCTTCCGCCCAAGACCCTCAGAACCTGCCCGCCGGGGCTTACTCGGTAACCGTAATTGATAATGCGGGCTGTATTGCGGTAGCCGCAGCTGTGGTAGAGGAGAATTTCGACCTGCCAACAGCGGTAGCCAATGCCCCCGACACCATCACCTGCACCGATCCGGAGGTCACCCTCGATGGTACGGGGTCATCAACGGGCCCGGACCTGACCGCCACCTGGTCGGGGCCAGGGCTCTCTGGCAATACCGGGCTGACCGCTACTGCTGAGCAGCCCGGTATTTACCAATTCTCCGTTTCTAATGAAGTCAACGGCTGTGTGGCCGAGGCGACGGTCATCGTCGAGGCGGACAACGACCCGCCTGATATAGAGTTGCAGGAGAGCTTCATCACCTGCGCGGACCCACAAGTCACAATTGGCACTTCGGGTACCATTGAAGGCCCTCAGATCACTTACAATTGGTCGGGCCCCGGCCTGGTGAGCGGCGGCAATACCCTGTCCCCTGCCGTCAATGTGCCCGGCACCTACACCGTCACGGTAACGGATAACCTGACAGGCTGCGAAGCAGAAGCGGCCGTCCCGGTCACCGAAAACACCACGCCTCCAATGGTGGACGCCGGCCCGGGGGCAGAACTCACTTGTGAAGACCCGGCAGTCACCCTCAGTGCTTCCACGGATGGCAATACCGCAGACTTTGTCTATTCCTGGAGCACTCCGGATGGCAATATCGCAGATGGCGGCAGTACCCTGAACCCTGCCGTCAATGCCGGCGGCTTGTACGAGCTGCTCGTTACGGATACGCTCAATGGGTGTACGGCTACGGATACCGTTTCCGTAGAAAAAGATGATAACCTGCCCGTCGCTATCGTCACCGGCCCTCAGCAACTGGATTGCAACAACGCCAGCCTTCAGTTTGATGCCCAGAACTCTAACCTCGGCCCGGATGGCATCTACGAGTGGTCAACGCCGGATGGCAATATCAGCAGTGGCGCCAATACGCTAACCCCAACCGTTGACGCCCCTGGCGCTTACCAGCTCATTATTTCTGCCCCGAGCATTGCCTGCTATGACACGGCTATTGTAACTGTAGTAGTGGATACTGTAGCCCCCGAAGTCGAGCTGCCAAACCCGGGCATACTGAATTGTAATGTCGATACTCTGGACTTACAAGCCACCGTTAGCACGAATAGCGGCAACCGCGAATTAGCCTGGGCCGGGCCGGGAGGCGCCCTCTCACCGGGAGCCACCCCACTTTCTCAACCGGTTACGGCACCCGGTAATTACACCCTGTCAGTGACCGACCCCTCTAATGGTTGTACCACTGAAATGGCTGTGTCCATTCAGCAAGACATTGAAGCGCCCGAAGCTGCCATCGCTGCCCCAGCTGTCATCGATTGCGGCACCAATACCGTTACCCTCGATGGGTCGGGGTCCAGTTCCGGTGCGAACTTTGCGTACGCATGGACGGCGCCCGACAGTACCGTGCTGGCGGAAACCAGCAATCAGCTACCCGCTGTCACTATGCCCGGCATTTATCAACTGCGGGTAGACAATACGGAGAATGGCTGCCAAAGCACGGTAACCGCCGAAGTTCTGATCGATACGCTACTGCCGGAAGTCACCATAGCCCCCCCGGTTACCCTGACCTGCACGGATACCTTGGTTGCCCTTTCCGCAACGGCTTCCGCCAATACCAGTAACCTGGAATACGCCTGGTCGCCCCCCGATGGCCAACTCGTCTCTGGTGCTGCCACCGCTGAACTGCTTACGGATACCCCCGGCGCCTATACCCTGCTGGTCACCAACACAGATAACGAATGTGAGCAGACTGCAACGGTAACTGTAAATCAAGATATTGAAGCGCCGGTCGTGGATGCTGGGCCAGGCACGACCCTGGACTGCCAGCAAACTGATGTTACCCTGCAAGCTACGGCTAGTGGGAATGCCGCTTTGATCCATGACTGGTCGACTAATACAGGCCAAATTGTTTCGGGCGGCACTACCCTTGCTCCGGTGATAGACGCACCGGGTACATATACCCTAGTGACCACCAATCAGGGTAACGGCTGCACAGCCAGCAGCACCGTCGATATTGACGAGAACATCGACCTGCCGGCTATAGCCATTGATGCCGACACCCAAATCGACTGTAGTACGCCTACAGCCACGCTCGATGCCAGCAGCTCTGATACCGGGCCCGGTCTGACCTACGAATGGTCATCGCCCGATGGCAGCTTTTCGGACAGCACCGGGAGCGCCATCATTACAGCTTTGCAAGCCGGCACTTATACCTTGTCCATCACCAATACTACCAATCAGTGTGTCAGCACGGAAACGGCAACCGTCATTGAGAATACGGCTGTGCCTCTGGCGGACGCGGGAGCGGACGGCACCCTAAACTGCGAAGTGGCAAGCATCAACGTAGGCGGCAGCAACACCAGCCAAAACGCCAGTATGGTCTATAGCTGGACCCTGGATGGCGCTCCTCTGGCCGGAGCGGACAGCCCCACCCTGGAAGCGCAGTTGCCCGGCCTCTACCAGCTGACTGTACTGAATACAGATAATCAGTGTGAAGACACAGACGAAGCCACGGTCGTCATTGATACCCTGGCACCGGTAGCCACCGCTGCTGCAACTGATACCCTGACTTGCACCCAAACAAGCCTGCAAATTGACGCGGCAGGCTCCAGCCAGGGCACTAGCCTAGTATATGCCTGGTCGACCTCCGATGGCCAAATCGACAGCGGGGCCGGCAGCTTAAGCCCAGTTGTCAGCAGCGGCGGGCTCTATACGCTTTCCGTAACGGATAACAGCAATGGCTGCCAGAGCGAAACAGCCGTATGGGTAGAGCAGGACACCCTCTCGCCGGTTGCCGAAGCGGGAGCGCCGGTTCGCCTGACCTGCAGCAATACCGAGCTGCCCCTTGACGCAACGGCGTCCAGCCAGGGCGGATTCACCTATACCTGGAATGGGCCAGGCCTGGCCGGCGGCACGGACAACCTGGCCCCTACCGTAAACCAACCTGGCACCTACAGCTTGGTAGTGGCCAGTACCGATAATGGTTGCGTGTCCAGTGATCAGGTGCAAGTCAGCCAGGATATCACCCCTCCGCAGGCGAGCATTGCTACTCCGGAGGTGCTGAATTGCACACTGGCCACGCAGGCACTGGATGCGGCGGGCAGCAGCCAGGGTGGCCTGTACGCTTACGACTGGTCAACAACCGATGGCACCATCACCGCCGGGCAACAAACCTTATCGCCAACGATCAGCGCGCCCGGCACCTACGAATTGCTGGTTCAGAATACGGACAACGGTTGTACGCAAACCGCAAGCATTACCGTGCAGCAAGACATCACGCCGCCCGTAGCCGTAGCTGCAACCCCGGATACGCTAACCTGCACAACTACCAGCATTCAGATTGACGCCAGCGGCAGCAGCGCGGGGCCAGATTTCGCATTCAACTGGGCAACGGGCAACGGCAACCTGGTCAGTGGCGGCGATGCCCCCACCCCTACCGTGAACAGCGGCGGCACCTATGTGCTGACACTCACCAACACCCAAAACAATTGCACCAGCAGCCTGGAAGTTGCGGTAGTACAAGATACTGTGGCTCCCGTAGCGGAAGCCGGCCCGGCTCAGGAGCTTAATTGCGACAACCCTTCTCTGGCCCTTTCCGGAGCAGGGTCGAGCACCGGTGGCTATGCTTATACCTGGACTGGCCCCGGGCTGGTCAGCGGAAGCTCGGGCCTGGCTCCGGTGGTCAACATCCCCGGCAGCTACACCCTGGCGGTCACCGATAATTTCAACGGTTGTGTAAGTTCGGATGCGGTGACCATTACTCAGGACACCCTGAGCCCAACGGTGCTGATCGAAGCCCCGTCCATTCTGAATTGTAGCCTTACCGAGCAACAGTTGCAGGCTGGCAACAGCAGTCAGGGCGCAGCCTTCAACTACACCTGGTCCACACCCAATGGCCAAATCGCTGACGGCCCAAATACCCTAAGCCCGCTCATTGACGCCCCGGGAGACTACCAGCTTCTGATCGAAAATACCGCCAACGGTTGCTCCGCGAGCGCTTCCGTCACCGTAGAGCAAGATACGGTAGCGCCAGTGGTATCAGCGCTGACGCCGGATACCTTGACGTGCGCAGTAACTTCCGTAGCCATTGACGCCAGCAACTCCAGCACCGGCCCGGTATTCGATTACGAATGGTCTACAGCCGATGGCCAGATCACGGCCGGTGCCGACACGCCCCTGGCTTCAGTCAGTGCAGGCGGCACCTATACCCTGCTGCTTACCAATACCGCCAATTTTTGCGAACGCTTGCTGGAAGTGCCCGTTGTGCAGGATACCGTGGCGCCGGTGGCAGAAGCCGGCAGCCCGCAGCAGCTCGACTGCGACAACCCAACCCTTACGCTCAGCGGGGCGGGCAGCAGCACGGGCAATGTCAGCTACGAGTGGGAAGGGCCCGGCTTGCTACAGGAATCGGGAACCCTCACCCCGGCAGTCAATTTGCCGGGCACCTATACTTTGGTGGTTACAGACAATTTTAACCAGTGCACCGCTGCTGATGAAGTAGCCATTACGCAGGATGTAGCTTTGCCCAGTGTATTGTTTGCAGCTCCGCAGCTCCTTACCTGCGATGTGGAAACCGTCACCCTCGATGCGACGAATAGCACTCAAGGCAGTGATTTTGCCTTCAGCTGGTCAACTGAGGGCGGGCAGTTTATGGGCGAAACGGACTCCCTGAGCCTGACCATCGCTCAACCGGGCACCTACGTACTGATCATTGAGAACCTCCTCACCGGCTGCACCAACACCAATCAGGTAGAAGTGCAACAGGATATTACGCCACCGGTAGCGGAGGCCGGCCCCGGCTTCCTGCTGGAGTGCTGGGAAAACCTGGGCAGCCTGGATGGCACCGGCTCCGATCAGGGCCCTAACTTCACCTACGCCTGGAGCACGGATAACGGCAGCATTCAAACCGGCAGCCAAACGGCTACGCCCACCATTATCGCTCCCGGTGCGTACACCCTGGTGGTAACCAATACCGAAAATGGGTGCACTGCCGAGGACGAAGTCGTTGTGACCCAACCCATCCCCGAGGCTTCATTCGACCTGGTGCAGCCGCTTTGCTACGGGGATGCCGGCACCATCCGCTTCCCGGAAGTCAGCGGGGGCACGCCCCCTTACATCTTCTCGATTGATGGGGGTGGCAGCTACCAGGCCAGCAGCCTCTTCGCGCAGGTGGCACCTGGAAATTACCAGCTCATTGTCCAAGATGATAACGGGTGTACTTTCGAAGCTGACGGTGCGATCGTGCAGCCGGACTCTTTGGTCGCCCTGATCCGGCCCTCAGAAGCCACTATTGAATTGGGCGAAAGCTATACTATTAATACCCAATTTAGTTTGCCGGATGCATCAATCGCCCGTGCAACCTGGAGCAATACAGCCAGCCTGGATTGCGAGCGTTGCCTGCGCCCCGAAGCCAGCCCCCTGCGCTCCACCGACTACCGGGTGGAGGTGGTCAGCGAAAATGGTTGTACAGACCAGGCTACCTTCCGCCTGTTTGTGGACCGCTCCCCCCCCATCTATGTACCGAACGCCTTTTCCCCTAATGGCGATGGCACCAACGATTTATTTTACATCTACGCCCGCCACGGCATTGTGGAGAACATCAAGGCCTTCCAGATTTTTAACCGCTGGGGGGAGTCGGTATTCGAGGGGTACAACCTCTCGCCCAATAATCCGGAGCACGGCTGGAATGGAAAGTTCAGGGGAGAATTCATGAACCCGGCAGTCTTTGGGTGGTACGCAGAGATTGAGTTCATCGATGGCACAGTAGAAATATTCAAAGGCGACGTGCAGTTGTCGAGATAAGCCCGGCCAGCTACCTGGCCCGAAGCCCTTCTGCTATTGGCGGGAGGGCTTCGTTCGTTAGGGCCAGCAACAAAAAACACCCTTCAGCGTTTTTAATGTACTGATGATGAAATGGTTTGCAGCCCAAACCCACGACATCTCAGCCTGTATCCATTCAAACCTGAGAAAGCTATGATAAGGTATCTTCCGATCCTTGCCCTGTTGTTATCCTTTTTGAGCAGCTGTACATACACCGAAAAAGTGAGAGATGGCAAAACCGCTATTGAAGTCAAGCAGTACGCGGTGGCTCTGGATTTGCTCCAAAAGGAGTATGAAAAATCAAAAAGCCGGGTGGAAAAAGGCCGCATTGCCTTCCGGATCGGGGAAGCTTATAAAAACCTGAACCAAAGCGAGCAGGCCATAAGATGGTACAAAATTGCCTACGATAACCAGTACGGCTGGGAATCGCTGCGCGAATACGCCTACGCCCTCAAGCAAGCCGAGCGCTACGAGGAAGCCGCCCGGGCGTTCAAAAACCTGGGCATAGAGATTGGCAGCCCGTACGAATACCGGCGGGAAATCAGCGCCTGCGAAATTGCGCAGGGCTGGAAGGAACTGCGGCCAGAGTACGAAATCGAGGTCATGGGCTTCAACTCCAGCCGGGCAGAGTACGCCCCTGTCCTGTACAAGAACAATCAGTTGGTTATCACCTCCGACCGGGCAACCAGCAAAGGGGATGAAACCTATAACTGGACCGGCAATGCTTTTTCTGACCTTTTCCTGGTGGACCTGGAGTCCAATACGGTATCTGACTTTACCGGCCCGCTGAATACGGAAAACAACGAGGGCACTGCAATTTTTAACCAAGACTACACGGAGGTCTACTTCACCCGCTGCCACGGAGGCGGTAAATGGGGAGAAGACCACTGCAAGATTATGCGCGCTGAAGTAAGCGGCGACAGCTGGAGCATCCCTCAGGAATTGCCGTTTATTGAGGAGGGCGTCAACTACGGCGGCCCGGCCCTGTCGGATGACGGGCAGCGGCTGTATTTTTCATCCAACCACCCCGATGGCTGGGGCGGGCATGATATCTACTACAGCGAGCGGCAGGGCGACGGCACTTGGGGGCCGCCTCAGTTGATGACCCGTGTCATCAATACGGAAGCCGATGAAATGTTCCCCTTTGTAGACCAGGATACGCTCTATTTTTCCTCACGGGGCCATACCGGCATGGGCGGCCTGGATATATTCAAGACCTATAAATTGCAAAGCCGGGGCTGGGCTTCCCCCTACAACCTGAAGCCGCCCATCAACTCCGGCTCCGATGATTTTGGGTTTATCATTGACTACGAAGCACCGAAGCAGGACGAAAAAGTGCTGTACGCCGGATACTTCACCTCCCGGCGGGAGGAGGGCATCGGCAATGACGATATTTACCGCTTTACCCGCCTGAACCTGCCTCCGGAAGAGATTGTGGTGGAGGAAACACCGCCCCCCAAAGACATTGAGTACAAGCTGTTGCTGAAGGGGTATGTCCTGGAGAAACTGTACGAAGACCCCACCGACCCCAATAGCGTAGTGCTGGGCAGAAAACCTTTGCCGGGTTCAAAGGTGAAAATCGAATTCGGGCCCCGTACGGAAGAGGTGTCGGTAGGCGAAGATGGGTTGTTTGAGCTGGAGCTGGAAGAGGAGGCCGATTACAACTTCCTGGCATCCAAAGAGGGGTATTTGAATAACGCTACGGCTTTCTCCACCCGGGGTATCGGGCGCGACCCCAACAACCCGGTCCAGGAATTTGAAATCGAAATTGTACTGGACCGCATCTTTATGGATAAGGAAATCCGGCTGGAAAACATTTACTACGATTTCGATAAGGCTAATATCCGCGAGGATGCACAGCCTACGCTCAACGAGCTGACCCGTAACCTCCGGCTCAACCCGGACATCAGGATTCAGCTGGGTTCTCATACCGACTGCCGGGGCAGTGCCCGCTACAATGAGGACTTGTCTCAGCGCCGGGCTCAATCGGCGGTAGATTACCTCATCACTCAGGGTATCGACCCCGGCCGCCTCGTCGCCTATGGTTACGGGGAAAATGAACCCGAAGCGGATTGTATCTGCAGCCGGTGCACGGAGGAGGAGCACCAAATCAACCGGCGCACAACGTTTAAAATCATCGAGTAACCAAGACGGGGGCAGCGTATACGACCTGCCCCTGATAACGCAAGGTCAGCCAGTAGGGCGCCGCAGGAAGCCCTTCCAGTTGAAACTGCGCCTGCAACCTATGGGCGGCAGGCAGCTGCTGCTCTTGCAAGACCTGCCCCAAAGCATTACGCAGCTGTGCCCGCAGGGGTATAGCCCGGCTTGCTTTGCCTTCCAGCCACAGCACTTCGGATGCGGGGTTGGGGTATAGCCGGACTTCCGTCATCAAGCCAGCGTCTGCGGTTTGCACCAATTGTTCAGCGGCTATGGCCGTGCAGCCATTACCATCCGTCACCGTAACCTGGTAGAGCGCGCTGCCCGTAACCAAGATGGTATCGGCGATCGTGCCGGTGTTCCAGGCGTATTGGTAAGGCGGGGTGCCGCCATTAGCCAACCCAAAGGCCAAAAAAGGCGTACCTTGAGTACCAATATCCACACTCAAGCTATCCGGCTGCGGCAGCTCCAGTGGGTAGGACTTCAGGCAATTATTGGCATCAATCACATTGAGTTGATAATTGCCGGCGGGCCGGTCTGACAAGCTATCCGACATGGCCGGCAGCAGGCTGCCTTCGTACAGCCACTCATAGGCGTAAGGGGCCATTCCCCCTGATATGGTGACTCCAATGGCGCCATCGGCTTCGCCGTAGCAACTGACCGTATCGTAAACTATTGACGCCAACCCCAGGGCCGTTGCCGGCTCCGCTATCTGATAACCGCCGAAAATAGCCTGGCAATTTTGTTCATCCGTCACGGTAAGCATGTAAGTGCCGGCGGGCAGGTTCTGCAGGCTCGCTGCTGAGGCGCCGTTGCTCCAGGTATAGGTGTAGGGCTGTACCCCGCCAGCAATGACCACGGAAAGGGCCCCCGTGCTATCTCCCCGGCAAGCGATGTCTTCCAGGTCCACCTGCATATCTTGCATTGGCGCATTGAGGTTGTCGACTACCGCATTGACACCGCTGGTGCAGCCATTCGAATCTATGACCACCCCAACGTAACTCCCGGCAGGTACACCCGTCAAATCTTCCGCTTCCCCAAATACTTCATTGCCGGAGTTGAACCAGGTATAGATATAAGGCGGGGTGCCGCCGGCTGCTGTAGCATAAACGGCCCCGCTGCTGCCCCCAAAGCATTGGACATCCAGGACGCTGTCGCGGTTGATCGACAGTGGTTCAGGCTGAGCAAGAGCCGTAAGGGGAGATTGCACATTGCAGCCTGTGGAAAGGTCGGTAACCGTGACCCGGTAGTTGCCTGGCGATAGCCCACAGTCCGCAATCGTGCTGCTGTCGGTCACCTGTATGTAACCATTGCTGAAGTGAAACTGATAATTGGAAGAGCCCCCGGAAATAGCCGCCACGACACAGCCATCTGCCGCCCCGCTGCAGCTCACATCTACCGTGTAAAAGCTATCCAGTTGAAAAGCGGCAGTTTCTTCCTTAATCTTGGCAGGCAAGGTGACCCGCTCGCAGCCATTAGCATCCGTGACGGTGAGGATGTAATCGGCGGGGGCCGGGCTGCCAATACTGGCCGAGGTAGCGCCGTTGCTCCATTGGTAGGTATAAGGCAAGACGCCCCCATTCACGGCTGCCGAAATTTCATCTACGGTGCCCCCTTCGCAGATATCGTCGGCTTCCACACTGATAGCAGCGTCCAGAGCAGGCGGTTCAGAGAGCTGAAAGGTAGTATCGTAAGAACAGGCGTTGTTGTCTGAGACCACCAGGCGGTAGTCTCCGGCGGGCACATTGTAAATATTCCTGGAGGCCACGTCTTGCCCAATCCAGGTGTATTCAAAGGGGGGCGTCCCCCCACGCACGTCTACTTCTATAAACCCTGTGGAATCACCCCGGCAGGCAATCAGCCCCTGGTCTTGCAGGCCCAGTTCCAGTGGTGCCGGGCTTTGAATTTCAATCGTATCGCTGACGAGTTCGCAGCCTACCCCATCGGTAATGGAGACGATGTACGCCCCGTCGCTAATGCCAATCCGGCTGGCACCTTCCGGCCCATCGTTCCACCGGTAGCTAATTGGCGGCTGAATGGCCGGTGCCCCCGGTGCCTGCACCGCAGTTACATTGATAATCCCATCTGAAGTATTGTGACAGGTAGGCTGCACGACATTGATGTCGCTGCCGAACACTTGCGGGGCCTCAATCGTAAAAACGGTATCGTAAATACACCCCTGGCCATCCTCTACCTCTACCGCATAATCGCCTACCCCCAGCTCTGCGATGCCAGGTGTCGTCTCGCCTGTATCCCACTGATAAGTGTAGGGCGGCATCCCCTGTGGCGAAAGGGTAATGCTGCCGGTCTCGGGCCCCACGCAATTGGGCTGATTGACCGTTGCTGTAAAGTCCGGGACCGATACAGCATCCAGAAGAACTTCAAGGGTATCGCCCGGGCACTGATTGGCATCGGTCAGGTAAGCCTGATAGGTACCCACCGCCAGGTTCATCAAAATACTGTCCGCCCCAATCTGACTCCAGCTGTAAGCATAAGGGGGCGTGCCGCCCATGCCGGCAACGGTAATGCTCCCATCCTTTTCTCCCACGCAGGCAGGGTTGTCAGTATCTATTAATTGCAGGTTCAGCGGTGCGGGCTCTGCTATCGCGTAAGCGGCGGTGCGGACGCACTGATTGAAATCAGTTACCGTTACGCTATAGCTGCCAGCCTCCAGGTTGACCCGCAGAGGGGCCTCGCTGCCATCCATCCATTCATAGTGAAAGGGCGGTGTGCCCCCCATGCCTGTGACTAACAACCGCCCATCGCCCCGGCCTGCACAACTGATGTCTTGCTGCTCCTGTACCTGAAGCTCCAGTGTATCCGGAGCCATCAAGGTGTAAGCTTCTACCCGTTGGCAGCCGCGGCTATCGGTGAGGGTAAGGGTATAGGTGCCTGCTTCCAAACCAAAGGGGTCAGGAAAATTAATATTATTGCTCCATAGATAAGTATAAGGGGGCGTACCGCCAAAGGCGGTGGCGGTGATGGCCCCATCCTCCGAGTCCGCGCAACTTGGCTGTTCAGCGGCAAAGCTAAGCTGTAAGGGGGGCGGGGCAGCCACCTGAATGCTGTCGATAATGGTTTGGCAGGCCCCATCGGTGACCGTCACGCTGTAATTGCCTCCATCAAGCCCTGAGATGCAGGGCGTAGCCTCGCCGTTGCTCCATTGAAAAACGGGGCTGCCAGAAGATACGCTAAGGCAAATCTCGCCATCCGCACTTTCGGCGCAACTCACATCCTGAACGGCAATATCCTGAACAGCAGCTCCCGGCCCATTGACTAGTACGGAGCGTACAATCAGGCTACAGCCTTCGTCTGAACTATCCGTTATGGTTACCCGGTAATTGCCCTGTGGCAACTGAGTAATGAGCAGGGTATCCGAAACCCCGCTGGCACTGCCCGCTAAGCCATTTGCCCCTTCCCAACTGTAGTTAAAGGGCGGTTCGCCGGAAAGAGGGACAAGGGTAATCGCCCCATCGGTACCATCGCAGACACTGACCGCCTCTACAAAGGTGCGGAGAGAATCAATACTGACGATGGTGAAGACTTCCGCGCTGTCCACCGTGAAGCACCCTTCGCCGTCAGTAACCGTAACGGGGTAAGCATTCTTCACCCCCGCCTCCAGCCCGGCGTTTATTTCAATACTACTGGTATTGGCCCCGGTGCCCCACTGATAGGCATACGGCAAGTTCCCCCCGCTGGCTTGCACAGACAAAAGCGCCGGGCGTTCCCGGCAGAGCACAAAGGAATCCGCCGGGGTAAATGACAAGTCGGGCCCGGGTTTGAAATCAATAGTCAGAGCAGCTGTCTCGCTGCACCCGAAATCAGCCGTAGCCTTATAAAAATAGGAGTTGCCTACCCCCGATGAAACCAGCGTGCTGGTCAGCTGATTATCAACCGTAGCTGGGTTGCCGGTATGGTAAGTAAGGGTGCTGCCTGTAAAGTGCGCATCGGCAATAGGGATGCCAGACAAGTCGACCAGCTCACCCGGGCAGGCCTCCGGCACAGCGGCTTGCATGGTATTTGGCGTTGGGTTGACCACTACCCGGGCTTCGGCTCTTGACGTGGAAATACAAGTCAGGTCGCTCTCCTCTACGTAAAAAGTATACACTACAGGCTCCGGCCCGGTGTTGACTAGTCCCTGAAGGGGGGAGTAACTAGGCCCAAAGCCGATAAAATCGGGGCTGTCGGGTGTAGCGTACCAAAATAAAAACTTGTCGAAGTTGGGAAAGGCGCGCAACAGGACTTGCTCTCCGAAGCAGATGGTATCGTGGATGACTACGGGCGGGGGCAAAGCCGGGTCATCCTCCAGACCATTGCAATTCTCATCCAAACCATTGCAGGGGACTTCAGCTGCCCCCGGGTTGACAGCAGGGTCGAGGTCATTGCAATCCCCACCCTGTGCCACATACCCTTCGGCGGGGGTGGCAGAGCAAGCCAGCAGGGGCTGAGCCGAATCGCCAAACCCATCCCCATCCGCATCCACGTAAAAGGTGTCACTGGGCATGCCCAGGTCTACCGAACCATGCAACCGGAGGTTGTCCAGGGCTATATCGCCCCGCGCTGTGGCCCCTTCCTCGCCCACAAAGCGGAGGCGCAGGGTGTCGCCTTCTGCAAAATCTCCCAGGCCAATAAAGGCACGCTGCCAGTCATTGCCCTGGTCGCCGCTGCGTTCCCAAAGCGGCTGCCAATTGAAGCCACCGTCCGCAGATGCTTCGAGCGCCAGGCGGCCAATGCCTTCTCCCGACATGTGGTACTGAAAAGAGAAATGGCAGGAATCCGTCCCTTGCTTTTGCAACAGCAGGCAGTTGGATTCCAGGAAAGCAACTTTGCCCGTTCCGCAATTATTGCCGGAAGCTTCCAGGTAGATGTACTGATTAGACCCTTCTCCCCCTTCTGCCGGCCCCGTGCCCAAAGTGGGGGTCGGCCCGGTAGCCGTCAGCCAATTGTAATCATTGCGGGCGCCGTTTTGCCAGGGGCCATCAAACCCACAGGGGTTACCGCAAAGCGTACCGCAGAGGGGCCCCGACTCAAAGCCTTCACTCAGTGTCACAACCGGAGGCGCGCAGCCGGTCGTAAAAGCCGCCGGGCAGGTGTTGCCCGAAATGCCCCCTGTGCAGGATTTGCGCACATAGATATCGTAGGGTGTTTCCGCATCGAGCCCGGTAAGTTCGTAGGGCGGGCAGCCATTGTAATTGATCACGGTGCCGCCGCCGGCAGCCGCGCCGGTACCAGGGGTAAAACCCGCTGGCCCGTACTCAATAATCGTATTGCCACAGCTCGTTTCCGGCAGCCAGGTAAAAGTCACAGCGGTGGTATCAAGGTTCAGCAGCTCAACGCGTTCGGCCGGTTCACAAATCAGGGCGCCGAAGACCAGGCTGACATATTCCAGACGGCCAATATCCCCTTCTGCGTCATCGCAAATGACCAGCTCCCAGGGGCCATTGGCATCGGTTGCCCCATCGTTGAATGCGTAGAAGCTGCCTTCGGGCCGCAGTATACCGCTTGTGAAGGGCGGGACGGCTTCCGACACCGGCAAACAGCTGCCCATGCTAAAACGAGCCGGCTGCCCACAGGCCGAGGCGTCCGGATTGCCATAGTTGTCCTCCCCTGCCCCATTATCAAACGACAGCGGCACCTCAATGCCGGCCGGGGAGCGCAGGGCAATATCCAGGTCATTCGCCCAGGTATGCCGGATGATCAGCTGCACTTCCTGCAGCGCGACATCCTGCCCGAGGGCAGTGCCCGGCGCATTGGATACGTTGACAACGATGCGGTCGGGGTCCGGTATGACATTAAGGCTGGGGTCACAACCGCCATCCTTAAGGTTGAGCCCGATATCGCAGGCAGGGTTATTGACGACTATACTCTGAGCAGGCAGGGCCAGGGCCCACACCACAAAGGGGAGCGTTAAATAAAACGGCAATGGGGAGTTCATCAGTACGATTTTTGGTCTTTCCGCAACCGGGGCCCAGTACAAGCAGTCGGCTGAGCCGTGCACCTTGAACAATTAAAGAGCCAGCTCCAAATGCTTTCCAAGTAGCAGTTCCAATTATAAAGTAACCAATATTGCCCCAAATTTAGAAAGAAAACTGCGCATTAATTGCTGTCGTTAGGTTCAGACTGATCTTGCTCTGCTCCTTGCTGAGGGGAGCCGCTAAGCATTTTGACCCAAAAAGCGAAGCCGGCGACAAAGTGCGCAATTATAACAAAAATGATAAGATAGGAAACCCGATTTGCAACCATAACACTGCTTTTGGCTAAAAATAGGCGCTGCTTTCGGCAGGGTGCAAGCAGGCATCGCAAAGTCCAATGAAATCTATTACCTTTGCGGGGATTTCGGGCAGCGCGCTCGTCAAGTTTAAGCTGTGGCAATATGATCAATATCAATGGTATCTTCATTAAGTACGGGGACCGGACGCTGCTGGACCGGATCAACCTGGTCATTTCAGAAAGAGACAAAGTAGGGCTGGTGGGCCGCAACGGCGCTGGCAAGTCCACCCTGCTGAAGATCATCGCCGGCTATATGTCGCCCCACGATGGCAAGGTGGACCGCCCCTCCGGCAGCACCCTTGGCTTCCTGCACCAGGAAATGAACCTGCCGCGCGGCAAAACGGTCATGGCGGAGACCCTGACCGCATTCGACGAGGTACGGCGCCTGGAAAAGCGTATCGCCGAGATCAACGACGAGATGGCCACCCGCACCGATTACGAAAGTGATTCCTATATGAAATTGCTGGAAGAGTTTTCGGAAGTCAACGACCGCTTTCAGCTGCTGGGCGGGCAAACGATGGAAGCGGATGCCGAAAGGGTACTGACCGGGCTGGGGTTCAAAGCCTCTGATATGGACCGCCTCACAGACGAATTCAGCGGTGGCTGGCAAATGCGGATCGAGCTGGCCAAAATGTTGCTGCAACGCCCGGATTACCTGCTGCTGGACGAACCGACCAACCACCTGGACATCGAGTCGATTATTTGGCTCGAAAAATTCCTGAAAGACTACAGCGGGGCAGTGATTCTGATCTCCCACGATAAAGAGTTTCTCGACAATGTAACCCAGCGGACCATTGAAGTCGAGCTCGGCAAAGCCTATGACTACAAAGCGCCTTATTCGGACTACGTAGAACTCCGCAAAGAACGGCGCGAACAACAAATGGCGGCCTATGAGAACCAACAGCGGGTCATTGCCGACAAGGAGCGGACCATCAACCGCTTTATGGCTAAGGCGACCAAGACCAAAATGGCGCAGTCGATGCAAAAGCAGCTGGATAAGATGGAGCGTATTGAGGTCGAATCTTTTGACACTGCCGCGATGAACCTGCGCTTCCCCCCCGCCCCCCGTTCCGGGCAGGTTGTCCTGGAAGCCCGTCATCTGTCCAAAAGCTACGGCCCGGTAAAAGTGCTGGAAAACGTTGACCTCAAGCTCGACCGGGGCGACCGGGTAGCCTTCGTGGGGCAAAACGGGCAGGGCAAGACCACATTGGCAAAAATCATCGTCAATGAGTTGACGCTGACCGACGGTGAGCTACAGCTGGGCCACAACGTAGAAATTGGCTACTACGCTCAGAACCAATCCGACAGCCTGCATGCCAAGCTTACCGTACTGGAAACCATGGAAAGCTTCGCTCCCGCTGAAATGCGGACACAGCTCCGCAGCATACTGGGCGCCTTTATGTTCAGCGGGGAAGATGCCGACAAAAAAGTATCGGTGCTGTCGGGAGGCGAGCGCGCCCGGTTAGCCCTGGCGTGCCTGCTGCTCCGGCCCTTCAACCTGCTGGTGCTGGACGAGCCGACCAACCACCTGGATATTATATCCAAAGACGTACTCAAAAGAGCCATACAGGAATACGATGGCACCCTGATCGTCGTTTCCCACGACCGGGAGTTTTTAGCCGGCCTGACTGACCGGACGCTCGAGTTCCGGGACCGGAAGCTGCACAACTACCTGGGGGATGTCAACTTTTTCCTGGAAAAACGCCAGCTCGACAATATGCGGGATGTGGAAATCAGCCAGTCGACAGGCAAACCCCAACCCGGCGGTGCGCCAGCTGCGCCCAGGAAAGAACTAAGCTACGAAGAACGAAAGCGCCTGCAGCGGGCAATCTCGAATGCGGAAAAGAAGGTAGAGCGCCTGGAGGAAGCCCTCGAAAAGCTGGAAACGGAAATGGCTGACCCTGCTTTCTATCAATCTGAAACGGCGGCCGAAACGGCTAAAAAACACGGCGAACTAAAAGCCGAGCTCGAAGCAGCCATGGAGGCTTGGGAAATGGCCCAGCTGGAGCTGATGGAATATGAATAGCCTGGCTGTGGTGCGCATCCAACCGGCTTGAACGGCCAGTAGAAGGTGCCTTACGCCGGCAAGCGCACAGACCAGGAAAGCATCAAGCTGCCCAACCTGGCGCAGCAGGCGCTGTTCTGGCTGGAATACCTTGCCAGTATAAACCGGCAGGCACTACAGTATTCCTCCCGCCACTTGCAAACCCACCGCGATACATTATATTTGCCAAGAGCCCACCCGGCCCGCCCGCATTTCTAATTTACGAATGAATCCTTGATATGGCAAAAGCAAGAACGACCCCCACCCACCCCGTGCATCTGTCTGAAACCATTACCGGAGAACGCTACCCGGATGTCTACGAACTTTACACGCCCGGCCAGCTGGCGGATATCGAACAACGAGAGGAACACTTTTTGCTCAAAGCGGAGAACGGCGTTTGTTTGCGCATAGAAGCGCTTTCTGAGCACCTGTTGCGCTTCCGCTACGCGCCAGAGGGCAAGTTTGAACCTGACTTTTCCTACGCCCTGTCCCCTGATGCTGCCTACGAAACGCCGGAAGTCACCCAATCCGAAGACGACACGCATTTGACCTTGCGCACTGCTGCCCTCATTTGCCAGGTATCGAAAGCCGATTTAAGGGTTGCCATTTACGATAACCCTGGCAACACCCTGCTTTGTGCAGATGCAGCTCCCTACTCCTGCCGCCGGAGCATCCGCAAGGGCATAGAGGAAGTCAGAATTGCCAAACAGGCACCTCCCGGAGCAGCTTACTACGGGCTGGGCGATAAAAGCGGCGCCCTCAATCTGCGGGGGCAGCAACTGGAAAACTGGAATACCGATTCTTTCGCCTACGGCAAAAGCACCGACCCGCTCTACCGGGCCATCCCTTTTTACTTCGGGCTGCAGGCGGGTAAGGCCTACGGTATTTTCCTGCATAATTCCCACCGTACGCATTTCGACTTTGGCAAAACCAGCCCCGAGGCCCTCGCTTTCTGGGCGGAAGGCGGGGAGATGGACTATTTCTTCATCGCCGGGCCCGGCATGACCGAAGTAGCGCAGCGCTACGCCTGGCTGACCGGCAAGCCGGAGATGCCGCCCCTGTGGGCGCTGGGGTTTCATCAGTGCCGGTGGAGCTATTACCCTGAAAAGCGGGTGTACGAAGTTGCCAAAACCTTTCGGGACCTGGAAATCCCCTGTGATGCCATCTACCTGGACATAGATTATATGGATGGCTACCGCTGCTTCACCTGGGACGAGACCCACTTCCCCAACCCTTCTAAACTGATCAACGACTTGCGGAAGCAGGGCTTCCAGACGGTGGTGATGATTGACCCCGGGATACGGGTGGACCCCAACTATACCGTTTACAGGGAAGGCATGGTGCAGGATGTGTTCTGCCGTCGGGTATCAGGAGAGCTGATGCGGGGGCCGGTCTGGCCGCAGGATTGCGTATTCCCCGATTTCACCCGGCCGGAAGTGCGCCGGTGGTGGGGCCCCTTGTACGAACAGCTCTACAACGAGCAGGGCGTGAGCGGCTTTTGGAATGACATGAACGAACCCGCCGTTTTCAAACTCGATATTGCTACCTTCCCGGATCATGTGCTGCACGACTTTGACGGCCATCCGACGGATCACCGGAAAGCCCACAACGTGTATGGCCAGCAGATGTCCCGGGCTACTTTTGAAGGGCTCAAGGCGCTACAGCCGCAAAAACGCCCCTTTGTGCTCACACGGGCTACCTTTAGTGGCGGGCAGCGGTATGCGAGTGTCTGGACGGGCGATAATATTGCCAGCTGGGAGCACCTGCGCCTGGCCAATATTCAATGCCAGCGGCTGAGCATATCCGGTTTTTCCTTTGTAGGGACAGACGTGGGGGGATTCAGTAAGCAACCGGATGGAGAACTTTTTGCGCGGTGGATGCAGCTTGCCGTTTTTCACCCGCTCTATCGGGTACATTCTATGGGCAATAACGTAGATGGAGCCGCCGAGGCCGATGCTGATGCTATACACGAAGCTGAGCGTACCAAGCGCATGGACCAGGAACCCTGGACCTTTGGGGAGCCTTACACAAGCCTATCCAAAGCAGCAATTGAGCTTCGATACCAGCTTCTCCCATATCTGTACACCGCCTTCCGGCAGTACACACAGGATGGCCGCCCCATACTGCGCAGCCTGGTCTTTGCCGATCAGGCGAACCCGGAAGTCCAGGACCGGGAGGCGGAGTTCCTGTTTGGGGAACACCTGTTGGTGGTGCCGGTACTGGAAGCAGGCGCCACGCAGGCCGAAGGTTATCTCCCGGCCGGCGATTGGTATGACTACTACAGCGGTGCACGTTATCAGGGGCGGCAATTGGTGAAGAATGCCTGCGGGTTGGAGCGCATCCCGCTATATGTGAAGGCTGGAGCGGTTATCCCCCACTACCCTGTTCAGCAGTACACAAGTGAAAAGAATTTTGACCAGATCACCCTCAAAGCGTTTGCCGGCAACGGCCAAAGCGAGCTTTACGAAGACGCCGGCGATGGTTACGCCTACCAGGAAGAAGAGGCCTACCGGATAAGCAGCTTTGAGATGAGCCACTCCAAGAACGATATCCGCATTCGGCAGGTACAAACCGGCACCCACGAGCCTGGTTACCTGACTTACCGGATTGAGCTCATCGGGCTCTCGGCGCGCCCCGCTTCTGGCACATGCGACGGAGAAACTGTCGAAATCGAAGCCCCGGAGCAGGGAGGGTATGTCTGCATTGTGCCTGCTGCCTTTCATGAACTTGTGGTCAAATAGACTGTTGGAGCCAGAAAACAGGCATGAACTGGACGGTATGGTTACTTCTAAACTTTGTATTGATAATGGCACCACTTACTCCCATTGAGACTTTCTCACCCACTGCTCAACTCAACTGGCAGGTGGTAAATGACGGCGTAATGGGTGGGCTTTCGGAAAGCCAAATGCAAGTGGTGGATGGAGCGCACGGCCAGTTTAGCGGCACTGTTTCTCTGGAGAATAACGGTGGGTTCGCCTCCTGCCGGGCTGCCATCGGCCACCTAAATTTGGCAGGCACCACCGGGGCTGAGCTCCGAATCCGTGGGGATGGGCAAGTGTATGATTTGCGGATACGCGTAAACGGACCGCACAACCGGGTAGCCTATCGAAGCGCTTTTAGGGCAAGCAAAGGGGATTGGGAAACGGTAAAATGCCCCTGGGCAGCGTTCACCCCTACCTTTCGGGGGCGCCAACTGAAAGATGTACCACCCATCGACCCGGGAGAAATACGGGAAATCGGGTTCCTTATTGCTAACAAACAGGACGGGGCCTTCCAGTTAGACGTCGATTCCATCACCGCTTACTAATCTGTGCCTACTTGCTCGAGAACAGCTGATAGGCCTTCCTCTGAAATCCAGCCATGCTCGTAGGCGTGCCGGGCTACACCCCGGGTGTCATCCGACAAACAGACTTTGCCTTCCAGATGGGGGTGCTCAGCGTAGAGCTGATGGATCGTTTCGCTGTTCTTGCGGTTGGTCACATCCCGTATGTACACCGCCAACACCCGTTCAGGGTACTCTTCTGATAACTGTGCGTAGAGTTGAGCATCGTGCTGGCCGCTGTCGCCGATCAGGATAAACTTCAAATCCGGGAATACCTCCATGAGGTGACGGGCTTTATCCAGCTTATGGGTATGCGTGCCCCCACCGGTCTGCAAAAAGTCTTTCAGGCCCGACTTCAGCCGTTGCAGCAAAAATATCCCCTTGGGGATGCCCTTTTCCTGGCAGAAATCCACCAGAAAATCGTATAAATTCCACTCACTGCTGCTGATGAAAAAGATTGGATTGTGGCAGTAGCCATCCGGGCCGCTGCAGAGCGCCTGATAGAATGCCGGCACTCCGGGGAAGGGCAACCGGGTAGTGGCGTTTTTGGTCAGAATAAGGCGCAACTTCCGAAGCGTTTCAGTAGCATGGGAAACCAAGATGGTATCATCTACATCGGAAATGACCCCAAAATCATGAGGGTGGTTGCTGATATAAACTTCTTCTTTGCGCTCCAAAAAATCCGGCCCTTCGTCTAAAGGGTTGTCTACCCTGAACGAAATAGGGTGCCACCCTTCAACCAACGGCTGGCTGGGCGCTAACCGCAATTCAAAATGGCCCTGCTCATCGGTTACGACTTCGTGGGCTTCCTCGTTGAACTGCACTTCCACCCTGGCCCCCGGAATCGCCGTACTCAGGTAGCGGCTAAGCATTTGCCGCAGGTTGCGCCACAGGCTGTCGCCGGGCTCGGGTTCGTACAGTAGCCGGTCGTCCAGTACATGGCCCCGGATAAACACCCGGTCCTGAGTGCCATAGCCCCGGTAGGCCAGGACTACGGGGGGCGTCTCCAGGCCAGTCCATTTCTTCAGTTGCAAAGTAAATCTTCGGAATAAGGCATTTGGCATAATCGGGGCCGCACATCTTTAGCGGCAACTTTGTTTTAAAATTATGAAAAGAATACTCTTTGTCGTCAATCCCATTTCTGGGGGCACTGAAAAAACAGATGCCATTACGCAAATCGAGGACTGGGCATCTCGACAAGATATCGAAAGCGAGGTTTTAAAGACCACCGGTGAGCAGGACGAAGCTGCTATTATACGCTGGATTGAACAGTGCGCTCCCGATATGGTAGTAGCTTGCGGTGGCGATGGCACCCTAAATATGGTTGCTCGCCAGCTGCTGGGCACAAGTATCAAAATGGGTATTTTGCCCCTGGGTTCTGCAAATGGATTAGCAACAGACCTCTGTATTCCTGACAACGTGCCTCAAGCTTTGGATGTTCTCCGGGCGGGGAAGCCGCTGCAGCTCGATGTACTCCTGATCAACAATAAACACCATTGCCTCCATCTATCCGATATGGGTTATAACGCACGGCTTATACAGGAATTCGAATCGGATGCCCACCGGGGGAAGTGGGGCTATATCAAAAGCTTTTTTAAAGTCGCCAGAGAGCGGCCCTTAGCTAAATTCCGCGTACAATCTGGCAACCGGACTTTTAAGCGCCGCAGTGTGATGGCCACTTTCGCCAATGCCCGGCGCTACGGTACCGGCGCTATCGTCAACCCCCAGGGCCAGCTCGATGATGGGCAATTCGAGATCTGCCTGTTTCTGCCCTGGCCCCGTTGGTATTTGCTCTGGATGAGCTTGCTGTTTTTTATTGGCCAGATTGAACGGTCGCGCTATGTGAAAATTTGGCCGGGCCAGCGCGTCCGTGTTGAGAGCGACCGTCCCCTCCCCCTCCAGGTTGACGGCGAACTTATCGGGGAATGCGATACAGTAGAAGTGCAAGTGCTGCCAGAAAAGTTGCAGGTGCTGGTACCGGCCTGAGTGCACCGGGCCACGACGGTTTGGGAAGCCATGGTTTTGTGCAATTATACAATGGTACAGGGCAATGGCTTAAAACCATAGCATTAGATGCGAAGGTGACCGCTATCGATGTCACGGCATTGCCCGCAGGGCTGTATTCGGTGCGCATGAGGAACGGCGAGGCGCTGCCAATAACAATTGTGCGGTAGAGGTCGTTATCGCCCCACCACCACCCGCCTTTGAGCTATGCCTGCTTCAGTAAACACCCGGAGCAGATACAGCCCCGTGCTGCTGCCCGACAGGTCAACGGCATAGGGCGGTTGCCAGTTGTCGCCTATGTCCACCCGCCGGACCAATTGCCCGGAAGCAGCATAGACTTCAAGATGAGTGACGGGAGCGGGTAAATCCTCCGCATCTACGTAGAAGAGGCCGCGGTTGGGGTTGGGATAAACGTTGATGCGGGCATGCATAGGCTCCAAACGGGTGGTGGAAGGCGTGCCCAGCTCAATATCCTCAGAGCTGAAGGTACAGCCATTGGCGTCTGTAATGTGCAACTGGTAAACGCCCGCACTTAGGTTTTGTGGATTGGCGGCATCGGAAACGAAGACGCCATTCAGAGACCATTCGTACAGATATGGCGGGGTGCCGCCGCTGACCGTTACCGAAATACTGCCATCCATACCTCCGGAGGAGGGCGGGCTGAGTTCCAGGATTTCCACGGTAATCGGTGCAATCGACCCTATTTCATAGGCGGCTACGGCCGAGCAGTTGTTGGCCAGGTCGGTGACCGTTACCCGGTAGCTGCCGTTCATGGCCTGAGTGAGCAGCGGGCCGTCATACCCATTCTGCCAGGTATAACGCAGGCTGTCGGAACCGCCCAATGCCGCTACTTGCAGGACAGCGTTGAAGTCGTTGGGGCAGTCGTTTTCTTCCAAAAGCTCAATTTCCACATCGAGGGGGCAGGTAGCCGGGCAGTTGATGGTGCCGGAAATCATAACGCTGCACCCGGCCTCATCCGTTACTTCCGCGAAGTAAGCCATGCCATCGTCAATCAGGCTGCCATCGGATACGCCGGCAAAGGTGTAAGCGCCGGAGCCACCGGTAGCTTCCAGTAGCAAGAGGGCACGCCCGTTGCCAAAGCATTTCAAATTGGCGAAAAGTGATAAGGGTGCAGTTTCAGATGCCCCGCTTGCTTCGTCCACCCGCAGGCAGGCCGCACCTGCTCCCGACCAGCCTGTGAAGCTGCTGTTGACCCCCAGGCGCAGGAAGTACTCTTGACCGGGTGTGAGCCCGTTGAGGCGGTTGGTATGGGTGCAGGCATCAGGGGCCGTGGCGCAGTAAATTTCTTCGAGATTGCCACAGCTGCCGCTGAAAACGCTTAGCGTAGCCACAAAATCGCTTTCCAGCTCAAAAGCCACCGAGCCAGTGCCCGGTGCGGTGAAGGTATACCAAACGGCATCGGACTGCCCGAGTGCGCAGGAAGACAAAGGGCCGGAAAAGCCTGCCCCGGCAGGTTGTGCGGCCGTGCAATCATCGCCCAGCTCCAGTTCAATGGCGGTGCCGCACAGTACATTTGCCGGTGGTTCCTCGGGCGCAGCTTCGATTTTTACGCAGCAGCTGCCTTCCAGCGTAGCGAAGAACCCGCTGAGCTGCAGATAGTAGGCCATACCGGCTTCGGGGGCTTCGAGGTAGAGTTCCTGCCCCAGTTCATTGCAGGCGACTTCTTCCAGCGCTCCGCAACTGCCCCGGTAAACGGTGAGCACATCGGCAAAATCGGCCTGGGAGTTGATGCGCAGCGGCGTTCCAGCTTCCGGAGTGAAGCGGAACCAGATGTCGGCCTGTGCTTTGTTGTTTCTGCTTGGGACCGGCCCTTCAAAGGTGGCATGGTAATTATTGCCGGTTGCACAATCGCCATCGACTTCCAGCAGTAAGGCATTAGCGCAGCCATCATTGGCAGGAGGGGTAGGGGGCGGCCCATCGTTGGTCAGTTGGATGCAGTGCGGGCCGCGGGGCACCCCAAACTCCGCCCGCTGACCGTGCACCCGGATAAAGTAGGTGGTGCCTGCTACGGCTTCAAAGTACAAGTCTTCTCCAGTAAAGCCATGTGCATCGTAGTCAGTGCAGGTGAGCACTTCCGGGGAGGTGCAATCGCCGGTGAAGATGGAGACTGCATCGTTGTACCCGGCAAAGGTGCGCAGGTGTACCCACTGACTGCCCGCTGCGTTGTATTGGTACCACAGGCTGCCTGCGCCGGGCGGTGTGCAGGCATCGGGGCCGGTGTAGACGCTGCCCTGATTGTTGCCGGGCGTGCAAGGGGCATCTAGTTCCAATGAAATGGCGTTCTCGCAAAGGTCATTGGTGCTGCCTTCGCCGATCAGCTTGATGTTGTCCAGCGCGGCCCACCAGCCCCAGCCGTTGCCATCGTCGTAGAGGAAGGCCAGGCGCATCTGTGGGCTGCGGTATTCAGACAGGTCGACCACCAGCTGAACGGAATTGTCGAACAGCGGGCCGCCCTGATCTTCGAGATAGGCTTGTGCCCAGGCTGTCTCGCCGGTCGCTTCATCCCGCAGGCCCACCGAAAGGCTTTCCAGGTCTGTATATTGCCGGATGACGGCATCGAATTCGAGGCGGTATTCTGAAAATTCTAGCCCGTTAATGACCGGGCTGAGCAGGAGGGCTTTGGAAAAGGAGGCGTCTTCGCCCAGCCCATCGTCATCAAAGAATGCCATACAGGAGCCGTTGATGCTGTTGTTGGCGCCGGCATTTTCGTTATCCACCATTCCGAACGACCAACCCACCGGGCCACTTAGGGTTTCGTTGAACCAGCCATCGGGCAGGGCGCATTCGTTGAAGGTTTCCAGAAGGACAGGGGTGCCGCTGCCAGTGCCTTCCACCCGGATGTTGTCGATGCCGGCCCACCAGCCCCAGGTGCCCCCATCGTCGTAGCGGACGGCAATTTGTAAGGTCTCGTGTGCAAAGAAAGTGAGGTCGATTTCAACTGGAAGGAATGCTGAAAATTGCGGCCCGGTCTGCCCTTCCACGCCCTGGAAGCGGCGCAGCAATTGCCATTCATTGCCATCAAAAGCCAGGAGGTCAAAAGCATCGAGCCCATCGTAATTCCGGAAGTGGACATCGGCGTAGAGGGTTACCCGCGACCAGCCGGTGGCATCGAACGGAGGGGATTCCAGTTGGAGCGTCCAGGCGGGGCTGTTCTCACCCGTCGCATCATCGTCCATGATCAGCATGCAGCTGCCATCGATAGTACTGCTATCGCTGTTTTCATTTTCGGGCAGGCCAACGGACCAGGCCGCATCCGGGTTGCCGGTGAGGTTAACCGTCCAGTTGCTACTCAGTTCGCAGCTATTGAAGTCCTCTTCAAAAAGCAGCTCCTGAGCGGTGATTGCTACGGTTGAAACCAGCAACAGTAATAAGGATAAGATGTACGTCTTCAAGGTTCGAATGCTTTGCTCCATGAAAGTTACAAAATAATCGTTGGGGTTTTGCTAATTTTAGGAATTGCGATTCAATACCAGCCACTATGCCAGATTCATTAGCGCCCTATCAGCCGAGTGCGGAAAAGCCCTGGAACGAACAGCGGGTGCAGCACCTTTATGCCCGCCTGGGTTTCGAAGCAGCTCATAACACGGTCACTGCCGGGCTGCCGCTTTCGCCTCAGGCGCTGGCCGACCAACTGCTCGATGGGGCCGCCAACCTGCCCGATCCCGACGCCCCGTACTGGGCCAACTGGGCTTACGATGATTACCCGGATGACGATATGCAGACTTACTTTGAAGTCAAGAGTGCCTTTTTCCGCCGCTGGGTCCGGGAAATGGCCACCGAGAGCGTGCGGTCCAAGTTGGCACTGTTCTGGCACAACCACTTTGTGACCCGGGAAAACGACTACGCCTGCAACTCCTTCATGTGGCATTATTACGATCTGCTGCACCGGCGGGCGTTTGGCAATTTCCGCACTTTCGTGGAAGAAATGGGCGTCAACCCAGCCATGCTCACCTTTCTCAATGGCAATCAAAACATCGCAGAGCAGCCCAACGAAAACTACGCCCGCGAACTCATGGAGCTCTTCACGATGGGCGAGGGCAATGGCTACACCCAAAACGATATCGTGGAAGTGGCCCGCGCCCTGACCGGCTGGCGGGTGAATATGTATTCCTGTGACCCTACCGTCACCTTTGACCCTAACCTGTACGATAATACCTCCAAAACCATCTTCGGGCATGCGGGCAACTGGGGGTACGATGATGTGCATGAGCTCATCTTTACGCTGCGTTCGCAGGAGGTCGCCAATTACATTTGCAGCAAGCTCTATCGCTTTTATGTTTATGAAGCGCCCGACCCGGTCATTGTGGAGGGTCTGGCGCAGACTTTCCGGGACAACAACTGGGAGATCATGCCCGTGCTGCGGCAGCTTTTCCACAGCGAGCATTTTTACGAGCAGCGCTTCATCAATGCCCGGGTGCGCAGCCCGCTGGAAGCCCTGGTTGGCGTCATTCGCAGGACCGGAGGCATCTGGGAAGAAGATTACAATGAGGACCTCGTTGGCTACCTCACCTACCTGGCGGGCAATCTCGGGCAGGAAGTCTTCAACCCGGTGGACGTAGCGGGCTGGCCGGAGCACCACAGCTGGCTGACGGAGAATACCCTTACCGCGCGGTGGTCAGGATGTGAGAATGTGCTGTACAGCATGACCGGTTCACAGGCTTTCCTCGACCGCCTGCGCGATATGGCTATCGAACGGGTAGGGCTGGAGGAAACCGACCCGGCGGTCATCACGCAGTCGCTGGCTACTTTCTTTTTGAACCGCCCGCTCGAAGACCGCCTGCTGGAAGTGGCTACGCTGTACTTCAAAGGCGATGTGCCCGACAATTACTTTGAGGACGGCACCTGGAGCCTGTACTACGGTGCCGTGCCCTGGCAGATTGTCAACCTATTTGTTCACCTGGTCCGCCTTCCGGAATGGCAGCTCAACTAACCTCTGAATAATGGCAAAGCACGATCACCACGATACCTACCACCCCAAGGCTAAGCGTTACCTGGAGCGCAAAAAAGGTACCTGCCTTCAGGATGGCGAAGCCCACGAACACATGCATCAGGAATGGGGCCGGCGGGATTTCCTGAAAATGACCGGCCTTGCCGTGCTGGGCGGTGCCCTTACCCTGAGTGGTTACCCGGTGAGCGCCTTTGCACCGGGGCCTATGCTGGCGGGCCTGTCGAATACGAACTGCGGCGACCGCGTACTGGTGCTGCTGCGCCTCAAAGGGGGCAACGATGGGCTGAATACAGTCATCCTGCGTGGCAATGACACCTATTACAACATCCGGCCCACCCTTGCTGTACCCGAAAATAGCCTTTGGGCCCTGTCCGACGATTACGGCATGCCGGACGAACTACTCGGGCTACAGCCTTTCTGGGAAGAGGGGCGCATGAAGGTGGTGCACAACGTCAGCTATCCTCAGCAAAATTATTCCCACTTCCGCTCCTCCGATATCTGGGCTTCCGCCTCCGATAGCAACGAGGTGGTCAATACCGGTTGGATGGGGCGCTGGCTGGAACAGGACCTGCCTGCTTTTCTAAGCGCTCCTCCGGTTATCCCACCCGCCCTGCAGATTGGGGTGCAGCCTAATATGATCTTCCGCAGTGATTCTGCCAATTATGCGCTGGCGATCAGCAATCCGGCGGAGTTTTACCAGATTGCACAAACCGGCACGCTTTACGAGTCGGGCAACCTGGGCAATCAGCCTTTCGAGCGCGAACTGCGGTACGTGCGGCAGGTGGCCAATAGCGCCTTCCGTTATTCGGAGTCCATTCAGCGGGCGTACAACGATGGCAGCAATCAGGTGGCCTATCCTGACAACTACCTCGCCGAACAAATGGCGATCGTTGCCCGCATGATCAAAGGCAGTCTGGGCACCAAGGTCTTTATGGTTACCATCGATGGCTTTGACACCCACAGCAATCAGGCGAATTTCCACCCCAACCTCCTCGATTGGGTGGGCAGCAGCGTGGAAGCCTTTTATGCCGATCTGGCTGCCTCGGGGCATAGCGAAAACGTCCTGACCATGAGTTTCTCCGAGTTTGGCCGCACCATCTATGAGAATGGCTCAGCCGGGACAGACCACGGTACCGGCGCGCCCATGCTGCTCTTTGGCGAGGGGCTGGGCAGTGAATTTCTGGGCGAAGCCCCCGACCTGGACAATACCGATCAGTATGGCGATCCCCTCTTTTCGGTGGACTTCCGCTCGGTTTACGCCAGCGTTATGCAAAACTGGCTGTGTACGCCACCGGAAGTCACGGAGCACCTTTTGGACAGCGAAGGGCTACAGCCACTCGATGGCTTGCTGCCCCCTGCTGACCCGCCAATCGGTGCCAACGAAGTAGGAATGCTGCTGGGCCACGAGCCTTCCCCGGATGGGGGGCTGGCTTTTGATATCCACTATGCGGTCCGGCAGCCTGGCCCTGTGCGTATTGTACTGCTTTACGAAAACGGCACCACCGCCCGCACCCTTTGGAACCACTATCAGGAAGCCGGCAGTCACCGGCTGCGTTTTGCACCCTCGGAATTCTTCCTGAGCCCGGGCCGGTATTACTATCGGTTGGAAGCCGGTGGACGAGCGTTTACAAGGCTGATCACTTGGTAAGATTGGATGACACCTGTGGCAATTACATTCAACTAATACAGATGTTGTGAAACATAGGGCAGACTGTGCTTCACCCATTTTTGGGGAAGGCGAAAAGCCCCTGTGGGGACTAATGTGGGTAATCTCTAATGTGTTGCTGTTCCCCGCGCCGTAGGTGCGGCAGGTGCCTCCTTCCAAAGGATTGAAGCTAAGCCGGATCAGCGCGGAAAAACGTGCAGTGGTTTTCTTAAGCTTTCGGTATAGTGTGGCTACCGGTATAGGCTAGCTATGACGAGTTAAAACACCAAGGTAATGAACCATCTATTCATAGCTGATAGGCAGTAGTTTCGTTCCTGTGCGCCCGATTTGTTAAAGATTTGCAATTGCCCAAAAAACACCGTATTTTAACATTGTCAATGCTTTAATAGCTCAATAGCGCTCCTAATTAACTACCTAAAACTTCATATTATGACGCTCTTACGCTCTGTTTGTTTATAACTATGTCTTTGATTAACAATGCATTTGGGCAACTGCTGCAAGAAGGGTTTGAGACCTACTCTTGTACAAGTACCACTTGTGGAGTCAGCATAGATAACACAGGATGTTTATCAAATTGGCAGCCCTGGTTTGGCACACCTTCGATACGCAGCAATATTGCTACGCCGAATGGCCTTAATTATCTATATCTAGGTTATTCCAATGGTATTTTGGGGCCTCTAATTGAGGAAAGTGAAGGTGTAATTGCTAGTCTTTCTCAGCAAGGAAATATTGGAGATCAGCTAGACTTAAGTTTCATTGGACGCAGGGAGATAGTGTTTAGTTCTACAAGTAACTTCATTTGAAGGGTTTTCATTGCCAGTGGAGTCTAGGGGAATTGGCCTCTTCCTGGCAGCTGTTATTTCCCAATGCCGACAATCAGCGGATTACAAATTCAGGAAATTGCCACTTTTCCAGTGATGAATTTTAGTACAACGCAATGGGGCAATATAAATATTACAAATAAATGTGCCGAGATACCTTACGATCAGCTTATTTTTGCGATTGATTTCAATGGGCAACCTCGAAGATCTACAGGTGGTCTTTTAATTGATGATGTGTTGCTTACACGTCAAGCGGTTATAGCTCCTAATCCCCCCTCGGTAGAAGTTGTAAATTCAACTCCTGATTTATGTGACGAAAGCAACTCCATAAGCGTGACCTACGAGATATGCGCCGAGCAAGACATCACCGTGGACATCGACGCAACTGCTAATATGTCCGTCACCGCACAACCCGCCTCACAGACCATCAATATTGCGGCGGGCACCTGCGAGGAAGTCACCATTGTTTATACCGAGGCTAGTGACTTGGCAAATGGAAGTATCATACAATTTACCCTTGACTTGGAGACGAGCCTCCAGAATAGCCCCTGCGAAAAGCCACCAGTGGAGAGCACTTTTACACACACTTACGAGAAAATATGTTTTCCTGAATATCCCTGTTTGGAAGAGGGGAGCGGGTTCACGCTTGTCCCCTCCGGTAACTTTAGCACTCTAATCAATGACGGGTATCTATTGCCCCCGGCACAAGCAGCAGCTCAGCCTCAAAAGCTGCTGTTTGAAGGCGATGTATTCATGGATGAGTTTGATTACACCTTCGCATCAGGCTCTGAATTGTACTTTGCGCCAGGGGTAGAGCTTACTGTCAATGAAAACAGAACCTTGCAAGTATACTTCTCCGAACTTCAAGGTTGTGATAAACTTTGGAAAGGTATCAAGCTGAATGTACGTTCCTACTTACGGTTTCAGGGGAATATCATATCTGATGCACTTTACGCTGTTGAAGCTGTAGATGGAAGCCGCATCACGTTGATCAATAATGATTTTATAGACAATTATATCGGCCTGTACAAAGCAGACAGTGGTTCAAATGGCATTGCGCAATTACTAGCGCCTATGAACTGGAATGAGTTCAGGACTAGTACCTTTGGCTTATTACCTGCTTACGATGGCCAACCCATTGCTACAGCCAGCATAGGGCGCGCTGGCATCGTTTTGAACAATTGCCGGTCATTTCAGATTGGCAGTCCTGGGGGTTTTTTCTTTCTTCCAAGAGGCAACGACTTCGAAAACCTTCAAAACGGCATCATTACCTTCAATTCCGATATTACAGTTGTTGACCCTTTCATAAAGGGCATGGTTGGTAACTTTAATGCTACACAAACCTCTTTCCCTGGCATCAACGGCGACTTCCAGCAACTGCAAGGTTTTGGTATTTTCTCGGATGGGGACGAGTCCTCCTCACTTAAGGTAGAAAAAGGCCGGATAGAAGATATGGTAAGAGGAATTCATGTGCAAAATACGGGGATTAGCGTAGTGGATGTTACAGAAACGGAATTTATTAGCTTGCAGGACGGTATTATTATGACCAATCTGCATGGTATGCTCGATATCAATATTAAGGATAACAACCCAATACAATTCCGGCAGTACGGTATCGGCTACTTCAATCAAAACGGCACGATAATAGACCTGCTGGATGTAAAGAATAATACCATCACGCAAATCAATGGAGGGAATTATCCTCTGATGGCGGGTATAAGATTGAGTAACGAATCCTCATTGAGACGGCCACAGATCATGTCCAACACCATACAAGCCATCGAGATAGGCTGCAATGGTATCCACCTAGACCGCAGCCGTCTTTGTTTTGTAGAGGACAACGATATTGACCACGCTGGTACGCAAACCCTCATCACCCGAGGTGGCCCCTCTGGCATCTTCTTGGAAGAAGGCGAAAGCAATGTCATCTTTGCCAATACTATTGATTATGCCATTACTCCGGGACAAGCAAATAGCCGGGGCATAACGGCGATCAATCACCCTCAGGGAGTCTATTGCTGCAACAGCACTGACGGCCATACAGTCGGCCTGCGTTTCAGAGGCAACAGCCCCGGCAGCATCCGGCAGAATGAACTGAATACGCATGATATTGGACTGCTTTGTGAATCCAGTACAGCCATAGGGGTACAAGAGCATCCAGGTAATCAGTGGCTGGGGACTTATAATGATGCTTCGGCTCGGCATTTGGGGGCGCTCATTTATATATTCCTTTCCCAATATGAAGTTCAAGGTACACCAGGCACTACACTTTATCCTGCAATTAGCAGCATTGATGTACCAAATGCTACGCCACAGCAATGGTTTGTTCCTAGCGCAGGCCAAGCAGCTGACAGTTGCGCCGTAGACGAAGGGTGTAGCTTATACGTAGGAGAAGAAGAAAAAACACGCCTGGACTCGCTGTTACTGACGGGAGCGTTTGAAAGTGAGCCGGTCATGGATTGGCGGCTGAAGCGCAGCCTATACCAAAAGTTAAAAGTATACCCGGGTTTGCTTACTGAACACCTCGAGTTGGATACCTTCCACAATGATCAGACCGGACAGACATTAGAAATTTTAGATAGCTTGGAGCGGGGGCACAACAGCATGTTTGCCCTCACCCTAGCCGAACAAGAAGCTTGGTCTGCCAATCAAGATAGTGTAACGATGTTGTACGCAGATTTGGATGAGGTGTTTGAAGACTTGCACAATGCGACTACCGCTACGGACTCCGCTGCATTATTCGAAGCGTTCCGTGACCTTGATTCCCTACTGGGTGTCACCATGGCTACCCGCCGGGCGTGGGCCCTACAGTGGCAGGAAGCGTCTGTTTTGAATGCAATGGACCTCACTGCCTACGGGCAAGGCGCTTCAGATACACTCCTTGCTGCTGATTTGGAATTACAGGTCTATCAATTACTGCTCTCCAATGTAGCCCAAGGGGATTGGGTATTGGATAGCTTACAGTTGGATACGCTAAAGGGCATCGCCAACCAATGCCCTGACATTGGTGGCCCCGGAGTGCTGCACGCCCGTGCTGTGCTGTCTGCCTACCAATCTACCAGCTACAATGACAGCCTGCTTTGCAGTGTAAAACAGCTGATCGCTCAGCCGGGCAATACTACGATCCGCTCTGAGCAGGTTGCTGATTTAAAGGTATTCCCTAATCCAGCCCAAGCGCAAGTGACATTGCAGTGGGCAACAGACGCGAGTCAACTCCACGTCTACAGCGCGACAGGAAAGTTGATAGTGCAGCATCCCCTAGATATGGCAGCGCGTAACTTTGAGCTGAGTTTAGAAGGTTATGCAAAGGGGCTATACTTTCTAACTTTAAGGTTGCATGATGGACGCTACTCTACTATCAAATTGATCAAGCAGTAACAATTATTTTTTTTGATAAAGTCAAGGCATCGCATAAATGCGGTGTCCTGACTTTTTAGAATAGTAAACAACGTACCTGATTACAAAGTAATTTGATTGTACCATGAGAACAAGTAAAGTTTGCTTTTTGATACTAGCCTGTAATCTTCTCTTAAATCTATCTGTACTTTCTCAAAAGCACGATTACACTTGGGTTTTGGGCTACGACGGTGGACCAGGTACCCCCGTTAATGACTCTTTTGGACTTTCTATACTTTCTTTTAAGGATGAGACACTGCATGTGATATCAAGAGAGGAAGAAGGAAGTATGTTTTTTAATGCGAATAATGTTAGTTACAGCAGCTACTCAGGGATGTTAGTTTGTACTTTTGAAGGTGAGGGGATATATATAGTCCGCCAACCCAAGATTTGTGATTTCTGACTTGCTCTTTTTCCACCTCGCTGCGTTAAAAAGCCTCGCCGATGCTTAGGCATCGCCTACGTTTTTTGCCTTGCGCGCTAAAAAAATAGCTGCGCCATAATTTCACAAATCTTAAGTTGTTGGACTATAACAGTAACCATGAAACCATGCAGGGAGGAGAAGGGTGGTATCAGGGAGAATTGGATCTTGGATGGGCATTGCCTCAGTCAGGCTTAGTCCTTCCACTGCCTGAAAACGCTGACAAGTTAATGTTACTCAATACCGAAGTTGATTTGATCGAGGTGGAGGGGGTATTAGAGGTCGTAGGTGAAAACCTTTTTTATTCAGAGATAGACAAAACCGCTGCTGAAGGCATGGGAGCAGTTACATTAAGAAAGGAGTTACTTTTGAGCGACACTCTAGACGTGGGTAAATTAAGCGCCTGCCGCCACGCCAACGGACGGGATTGGTGGGTCATCCTACCCGCTTTCAACTCCAACCTTTATTATCGTTATTTGCTCACGCCTTCTGGCATCGACTTGGTAGGGGTTCAGGAAGTAGGGGAAGCCGTTCCTACGGGGCTTGGGCAAGCCCTGTTTTGAGTCCGTACGGATGCCTTCTTCTCCTTGCGGGTGACGAAGCGTTTCCGGGCTTACGTCCGCTGGGAAAACGGCACGGCTACCCTACGCGACGACTTTTTCTACCAGACGGCTTTCTACCCGAATCCGCAAGCGGTGGTGCGCATTGGGATTGACTGGCGGTTTTTGAATTGATTGAATCTGAACGTTTCATCATTTCGTAAAGCAGTAAAATTAAACTAATTTTGGTGTAAGATTTTTTATAAGAGTATAGCAATTGAAATAGGATAATATGGGCAAGATGAATATAGAATTTGTGATAGATGAGTTTGGAAACAAGAAAGCGGTTCTGATCCCCTTTCAAGAATGGGAGCAATTCAAGAAAGAATTACAGTCATTCTTCGAATATAAAGAGCAAAAAAAAAGTTTAAAGAAGGCTTTTACAGAAGTGGGAAAAATCAAGAAAGGGGAGCTGCCTAAAAGGACAATGCAACAGTTTTTAGATGAATGTTGATGTCATATTGACTCCAAATTTTGAGAGGGAGGCGAAAAAACTTATCAAAAAGTATCGCTCTCTAAAGCAAGAACTGCTTGAGTTTAGCGAGGAACTTAAAACTCAACCGCGCCTTGGCACTCAGATAAAAGAGAACGTATATAAAATCAGGCTAGCAGTACGTAGTAAGGGAAAAGGTAAGAGTGGCGGAATGCGTATTGTTACCTACGTAGAGGCTGAACTGGTACAGAAAGCAGAGCAAACGGACGTTTATTTACTTTCGATATACGACAAGTCTTCCAGAGAGAATATATCGGATCAAATCATAGAGCAAATCATTGATGAGATTCAGTTAGAATTAAAAGGCTTACTAAGTGATGCTAACGGAGAAGAAGAGTGATGGCGAGTCCGTACGGATGCTTTCTTCTCCGTGCGTGTGACCAAGCGCTTCCGGGCCTTTGTACGCTGGGAAAACGGCACGGCTACCTTGCGGGATGACTTTTTTTACCAGACGACTTTCTACCCGAACCCGCGGGCGGTGGTGCAGCGCGGGCAGGTGCTGGGGGTGGGGAAAATTGTTAAATGGTGATGCGCTAAGTAGAAATGCAGGTGGTGCGTTTTCCAATGCCCCTAGGGCAAAATACAAAGTAATCAACGGGTTGCATAATGATACTACCAACCTTTACTTGGTGCATGCCGTCTAGATAGGTCTGCATAGCTGTACAACCAATTTCTCAGCCTTGAGGATAAATCTTACAAAAACCTTACCACATTGCCATACACAGTTACCGCATTTATAAAGCGGCCACGGAGAAAGGTCTACCGGCGCAGATTTATTATCATCAAGCGGGGCACGGTGGGCCCTACTTTAGGTGTACAAATTTCACTTTGAATTTTTCATTGGCATTTCCTACAAAGCCTGAAAGCATTAAGACAATCTCCCCTTAAAATCCTCATACCCGAAGCGCCTGACCACCTCCAGCTCGCCATCTTCCCGCCACATACAGATGTCAGGGTGCTTAACGCCGTTAAAAGTGGTAGTCTTCACCATGGTGTAGTGGATCATATCCCAGAATACCAGGCGGTCGCCGGGCTCAAGCGGGCGGTCGAAGTGGTATTGCTGTTTATAATCTCCAGCCAGGCAGCTTACTCCGCCAATGCGGTAGGTGTACTGCCCCTCCCCTTCCGGCTTGCTGCCGATGATCTTCGGCAGGTAGGGCATCTCCAGCGTATCCGGCATGTGGGCAGTGAAGGAGGCATCGATGATGGCGGTGCGCACGCCCCGGTTTTCTACCACATCCAGCACAGTGGTCACCAGCTCGCCCGTCTCCCAGGCGATGGCGCTGCCCGGCTCGAGGATAACTTCCAGGCCGGTGCGCTCGCGGAATTTTTGCAAAAGCTGTATCAGGTGCGGGATGTCGTACCCCTGCCGCGTCATCAGGTGGCCGCCGCCGAGGTTGACCCATTTGAGCTGTGGGAAGAAACGCCCAAAATGATGTTCAAAAGCGGCAAGCACCTTTTCCAGATCGAAGGAGCTTGACTCACAGAGCGTATGGAAGTGCAGCCCCTCCACGCCTTCCGGCAAACGAATGCCCAGCCCGTCCGGCGCGATGCCCAAGCGGGAGCCGGGTGCTGCCGGGTTGTATAAGTCCGTTTCCACCTCAGAGTATTCCGGATTGACGCGTAGTCCGGCGGATACCTTATGACCGGCTTTCGTCAAATGCCCGGCGTGCCGTTCGTATTCAGCTACCGAATTGAAGGTAAGGTGGCTGCTATACTTCAGGATTGCTTCCAGCTCGCCCGGGATGTACGCCGGAGAATAGGTATGCGCCCGCACGCCCATCTCTTCGTAAATCAGCCGGGCTTCGTGCAGGGAACTGGCGGTAGCGCCTTTCAGGTACTGCTTCACCAGCGGGAAAACCCGCCACATGGAAAAGCCTTTGAGGGCCAGTATTACCGTCACGCCAGCGCGCTCCTGCACACTGCTGATGAGCTCAAGGTTGCGGCGCAGGCGGCTCTCGTCGAGTAGAAATGATGGGGAGGGAGCTTGGGCGTAGTTGATCATGTTATTTTTTGAAAATTATAGCAGAAGCGTTTATGCTTTATACCGACGATAAAGTGGTTTGCTACGGCAAACCGACTTGATGTCGGCATAAACGCTGAAAAGTGTACTGCTCCGATGCCGCAAACCACTTTGTTAAACGTATACCTACCCTACTGCATACTCTGTGAGCGCCCGGCTGTGGGGAGAATGGAACCCTATGACGATATCCGACTTTGGGATGCCTTTAGATTCCAACTCGTCTCCAAGTTTCAAGTCGGTACCATTGTGTTGAATCCAGACCTTGCCATCCGGTTTAACATCTATATGGACGAAACTGCCGTACTCCCAGTGGCCATTTTCCCAGCCCACGGAAAGCAGTAAAAAATGCCCTCGCTCTTCGTCCAGTATGAGTTGAGTTTCGATAACTTCATCAGAAGGTATCATTGCATAAATGTCTTCCAACAGCGCCCTGATTACTGACTTATATCTCGCTACTTTATCCATTTGTGGATTGCTTTGTTCTTCTCATCAAAAATAATCATTTTAAGACTATAGCGCCCGGCCAGTTTCCTGAAGAACTCATCTTCGAAGAACCGCTCATGAAAATCACTCGGCATAGCCATGTACAACTGCCGGTCAGGGTCCTTTTCTTCAAGAGCATTGAAGTAAATAATAAATTGCCCTAAAGCATCTTCAAATTCATCCAAATCAGAAGCACCGAGAAAGCTTTTAATTTCCACTGCAATCTTCACGCCCTCTTTCTCAGCTCCGATTACAGCTTTCTCGGCCCCATAGTCTAACAACATGAGATTGACGCCGCTATTTTTTCGGCTGGCAAGGCGGAAAACGTAGGCATCCGTACGGACGGCGAGGCTTTTCAACGCAGCAAGGCGGAAAAAGAGCAAGTCAGAATTCATAAATCTTGTGTTGTCAGACTATAAATCAATAAAGCGTTTCCTGCGCCCTACCCGAATAAAATAAGGATCATGGGTAATCTCCCACCCTTCCGCTTCGAGTGCAGACTTGACATGGTCGTGGTAAAAGTCTTTCGCAGGCATTTGAACATTGCTTTATAATTCCAAGTCAATCCCTACTTCTTCCTGCCAGGGCAGGCCCATCTCTCCCAGCTTATCCAGGAAGGGATCGGGGTCAAACTCTTCTACGTTGAAGACGCCGACACCGCCCCATTGTCCGGTCAGCACCATCATAGCGCCGAGGGTGGCGGGTACGCCGGTGGTGTAGGAAACGCCCTGTGCGCCCGTCTCGTCGTAGGCAGCTTGGTGGCTGCAGTTGTTCCAGATGTAGTAGGTTTTCTCCTTACCATCCTTAATGCCTTTGATGCGGCAGCCGATCGATGTTTCGCCGGTATAGTTTTCACCCAGCCCGCCGGGGTCCGGCAATACCGCTTTGAGGAATTCGAGCGGGATGACATCCACGCCTTTGTACTTGACCGGCTCAATGCCTGCCATACCGATGTTCTGAATCAC
Source organism: uncultured Phaeodactylibacter sp. (assembly GCA_964575505.1). GTDB lineage: Bacteria > Bacteroidota > Bacteroidia > Chitinophagales > Saprospiraceae > Phaeodactylibacter. Next base: position 3,633 of record CAZNSK010000016.1, on the reverse strand, counting down.
GCGCAGGTGAGTCAGGTATTCCTGCCCGAAGGTCATCCAAAAGCGGGCGCGCTTGAGGGTCGGGAAGTTCTTGACCAGCGACTCCAGCTCTTCGTGATAGATGAGGTAGGAGTCTTTAGGGCCGATATTCGGGTAGTTGAGCACCTTTTTGATCTCGTGCGGCTCCGTTTCCACCCACTTTCCGTTCTCGTAGTACTTACCCTTTTGGCTCACCTCGCGGATGTTGATCTCCGGATTGAAGTTGGTGGCGAACGCTTTGCCATGATCGCCCGCATTGCAATCCACGATATCGAGGTAGTGCATCTCGTCGAAGTGGTGCTTAGCGGCACGGGCGGTGAAAATGCTCGTCACGCCGGGGTCAAAGCCGCAACCAAGCACGGCAGTCAGCCCGGCTTCCCTAAAGCGGTTTTGATAAGCCCACTGCCAGCTGTACTCAAACTTGGCTTCGTCTTTGGGCTCGTAATTGGCCGTGTCCAGGTAGTTGACGCCCGTCTCCAGGCAGGCATCCATAATGGTAAGGTCCTGATAGGGCAAAGCCACGTGCAGCACCAGCTCCGGCTGAAAAGTTTTGATCAGCGCCACCAGTTCCGGCACCTTATCGGCATCCACCTGTGCAGTTTGCATCTTTTGGTGGCCGGTCGCCTTTTGTGCATCCGCCACGATGGCATCGCATTTGGATTTCGTGCGGCTGGCCAGCATGATTTCAGAGAATACCTCCGGGTGCTGCGCGCATTTGTAAGTGACGACCCGGCCTACGCCGCCGGCCCCGATGATGAGTACTTTTGACATTTATGCTTGTTTTAGTCCATTACAGTCGTTTGAAAACAGATTCTCTTTTTCCATAATCCTAATTTTAGGGATATTGTAGCTCCGTCATCTTGCAGCAGTATACCAATAACAAAGATAAATGGGAAATTCCAACACCAGAGCGGAAAAAATCCAAAACTTCGACCCCAATGGCGTCGGCCTGAAAAACGGGCACTTCATTGGCCTGCCATTTGAGGAGGCAGACGCACAGATCGTGCTGCTGCCCGTACCCTGGGATGTCACGGTATCCTACGGCGCAGGTACAGCCACCGGGCCCGCCAACATACTGGAGGCTTCCACACAGCTTGACCTGCTCGACCCCGATGTGCCGGATGCCTGGAAGATAGGGCTCTACATGCGCCCCCCTTCTACCGATTGGCTAAACCGGTCGGAAGCCCTGCGCCCGGGTGCCGAGCGCTACATCGAGCAGCTGGAAGCGGGAGAAACCACCGACCCGGCTATTCTCCGCCACATCAACCAAGCGTGCAAGGAGCTGCGCGCCTGGGTACAAGCGGAAACGGCAGCTTTGCTGGAGCAGGGCAAACTTGTGGGCATAGTAGGGGGCGAACACAGCGTGCCCTTCGGGTTTCTGGAAGCACTGGCGGAGCGGCACGGCGAATTTGGCGTGCTGCAGATTGATGCGCACATGGATCTGCGCAAAGCGTACGAAGGTTTCACCTATTCCCATGCTTCTATTTTTTACAATGCCCTCCAATTGCCGCAGATCACCCAGCTCACACAGGTCGGCATACGCGACTTCTGCGAGGAGGAAGTGGCTTTCGCCAAAAACAGTGGCCGCTGTACGGTCTTCTACGACCACCCGCTGCAACGCCGTCAGTTTGAAGGCAGCAGCTGGGCCAGCCTGTGCCGCGAAATCGTGGATACCCTTCCGCAAAAGGTCTACATCAGCTTCGACATCGATGGGCTGCAGCCGCAGCTCTGCCCGCATACCGGCACCCCGGTGCCCGGCGGGCTGGAATTTCAACAGGCAGTTTACCTGCTCACTGCTTTAGCCGAAAGCGGCAGGGAGATCATCGGCTTCGACCTCTGCGAAACTGCCGGCTTCCCCCATGAATGGGATGCCAATGTAGGCGCGCGCATTCTGTACAAACTTGCCAATCTCGCGGGTAGGAGCCAAAAATGAAGCTGAAATTAAAAACGGCCAGTTCATCCAGCCAGGCCAGGGAACTTTCTGGCCCGGTACTCTGTTTTAATAGTAGAAACTAACGACGCGCCGCCCTTTATCCAGGCTTCACTAAGGAATTTCCCCTAAGCTTGTTCGGGTTTAATTGGTTACATCCGCTGAGAAGTATGTACATAACCGCTAATCGGTCCGATGGGAAATATTAACTGGTTGATCCGACTTTAAATTGCACATAAAGCTTAATGCTACCGGGTGGCGCTGCAATTTTGTCAAAATAAAAATACGTGTATGTTAATTATCGATGTAAAGAATGGAGAGAACATTGACCGCGCCCTAAAACGCTACAAGCGTAAACACCGAAAAGTAGGCGTTTTGCAAGAAATCCGGAAGCGCAAACACTTTACCAAGCCTTCCGTAGAGCGCCGCAAAGAAGTGCTGAAAGCCGCCTACATTATGAAAAAGCAAGAAGACGAAGCTTAAGCAGCGTCTTTTGTTCTCCGCCTAAAAACCGCCTGATCACAGGCGGTTTTTTTATGCCTGCCGGCCGGCTGGCTCTATTGCCCTCCCCTGATTAGCCAGCCCCCACTTCAGAATAGCTTCGAGCACAGGCTCCAGCGAACGGCCCCGCGCTGTAAGTGCGTACTCGACCCGGGGAGGCACCTCCGGGTAAGAATGCCGCTCCACCAGGCCATCTGCTTGCAGTTCTTTGAGTTGCTTGGCCAGCATCCGGTCCGAAACCTTTCCCACCCGGCCTTTCAAACGCCCGAACCGGACTGGGCCTTCGGTAAGCTGCCAGATGATTGCAGCTTTCCAGCGGCCGCCAATCAGTGATAAGGTATAAGTAACCGGGCATTGCAATAACGCTTGCTCGTTTTCATAATTGGTCGAAGTTAATTTCCGGTTTTCCATACTTACAAATTTGTTAGCAGCTCTTTACTTACAAAAGGTTAGTAAAGGTAATAATTTTGTGTAAACACAACAATTACCTACTATTATGAAGCGAATCGCACTCTTCGGAGGTACCGGCAAGACCGGAAAGGAGTTTTTAAAAAAAGCATTGGAAAGCGGTTATAGTGTGAAGATGCTGGCCCGCTCCCCGGAAAAAGTAACCACAGAGTACCCCAACCTGGAAGTACTCAAGGGCGATGTTCTAAATCCGGAGGAAGTCAACGCAACGGTGGCTGGCACCGAGGTTGTCGTTAGCTTGTTCGGGCATGTCAAAGGCTCGCCCAAATGGCTGCAAAGCGATGGGACCAGCAATATCATCAGTGCGATGACAGACCACCATGTAGAAAAGATCATCAGCTTATCGGGTGGAGGGTTGCCATTCAAAAAAGATGAGCCTAAATTCGCAGACAAAGCCATCCGATTCATTATGAAAGTGGCAGTCCCTAAGGTGCTGAACGATGCGGTGCGCCATGCCGAAATCCTGAAAGACAGCGACCGGCAGTGGGTGATCGTACGAGGCCCTCGGCTCACCGAAGAGCCCGAAAAGGGCAATTACCGGGTAGGATGGGTCGGCGTAAATGCCAGTACAAGTATCGGCAGGGCGGATTTAGCAGATTTTATCCTGAAACAAGTAGAAGACAATACCTATATTTATGCAATGCCATTTGTAAGCTATTAATACCGTGTAACATAAATAAGTTTCAAGCTTTCCTCTAGTGGAGTGTTTCAGAAAT
>CAZNSK010000015.1:0-62898 GCA_964575505.1 uncultured Phaeodactylibacter sp. | reverse complement strand
ACTAGTTGCCGGGGTCAAACAGCTCAAACTCTACACGCCGGTTGCGGCGGCGGCCGGAGCGGGTGTCGTTGGTAGCCCGGGGGCGCTCTCCTCCGTAGCCTTTGTAGGTCATCCGGCCCTTCTCGATGCCTTGCTGATGCAAATACTCCATGCAGGCCTTGGCGCGCAGCTCCGACAGTTGCTTGTTGGCTTGGGCGTTGCCCTGGTTATCTGTATGGCCTTCAATCTTCAAATGATAAGTCGGGTAGCGCCCCATTAGCACCACAACCTGATCCAAAGTTTGGTGGGAGGAGCTTAGCAGGCTGTAGCTGCCTTGGTTGAAACTGACGTTATTAACCGCTGCTTCAAGTACTTTCTTGTCGGCTTCGGTAAGCTCGGGGCAGCCCTGCCGGCTCTGCGGGCCTGCCACCTGCGGGCAATCGTCTACGTCGTCGGTCAGGCCGTCGGCATCGGAATCGGGGCAGCCGTTGGCGGAGCCAGGCTTGTCGGGGCAACGGTCCACATTATCCGCATACCCGTCAGAATCGCTGTCGGGGCAGCCCTTGATGGGGCCCGGCGTATTAGGGCATTGGTCCTCATGGTCGAGCACGCCGTCCCGATCGCGGTCGGGCGTAGGGCAGCCCTCGTACTTTGCTACGCCTTTTTCGTCGGGGCACTGATCGTCCCCATCGCCGATGCCGTCGCCATCACTATCGCGGCAGCCATCAAATTCGGGCACACCGGGCAGGGTTGGGCAGGCATCTTCTGCGTTGGCAATACCGTCACCGTCGCTATCAGCAGAGGCATCGTCCGGGTCGGGGCAGCCGTTGCGCTCCGCATCCCCCTTCTCGTAGGGGCAATCATCCTTGGGGTCGGCAATACCGTCACCGTCTACGTCTTTGCACCCTTGCAGGCTCACGCGGCCGGGCATATAGGGGCATTCATCCTCCATATCGACCACGCCATCACCATCTGTATCCAGGTTGGGGTCGTTTTTATCGGGCGGGGGCGGGCAGCCACCGCGGCTCTCCTCCCCTTTCTCGTAGGGGCATTGGTCGTCGGCATCTATAATGCCGTCCCCGTCGGTATCACGGCAGCCTTGGTAGCGCGCTTCCCCGGCAATTGTCGGGCAGCGGTCCTCGGAATCAAGCACGCCGTCGTTGTCGCTATCCAGGCAACCATTCGTAGCTCGTGAGCCAGGGATGTCCGGGCACTCGTCTTCGTCGTCGGCAATGCCGTCTTCATCCCGGTCGGGGCAACCTTGGGTGGCTACGCTGCCCTCCATCTCAGGGCACCGGTCTTTGCGGTCCACCACGCCGTCGCGGTCGCTATCCGGGCAGCCCAGGTTCTTTTCGGAGCCCCACCGCCCGGGGCAGGGGTCTTTGTTATCCGGGAAGCCGTCGCCGTCCCGGTCTTTGCCCTGAATGCGGTAAGACAAGGTGGTGCTCCCGATGCTGTACCAGTCGCCTTTGTCCGGGTTGGCTGTTTCGCTAACGCCGTCGAGGTAGTCGTTGAATACCGGGCGCATGCCAAACTCCACAGAAAACAACAGGCGCTCGCTAAGGTCAGCGCGCAGGCCTACGCCTATCGGCATCGTAAAGTGGTTGTCCCGGCTGTTGCTGATGTCGCGGTTGGCTTTTTCTTCCATCTCGGCGTCTCCCATGATGCTGGAATAGTCGGTCGTGCGGTTCGTGAAAGTGGCGCCAAAGCCCAGAAAGACGTAGGGCGAAAGGGTGCGGCTAAAACCACCACGGTCATCGTAGCGTTTGTCGCCCCAAAAGTCCCATTCCCCCAGCACGGAGACCTCCGAAAAGGTAGATTCAAAGTTGAGCCCCCGTACGTACAGCGTCTCGGAGTCCATGTCTGACCCGGAGAGCTCCCCGCGGTTGTAATTAGCCCGGATGCTAAGGTTACGGTTGGCATTATACCTTAAAAAGCCCCCGTAGGCCAGGCTGGTCTTATTGAATTGAATAAAGCGGGTGTCGACCAGGTCGCCGAAGGCATTCGCCCCGCCAACTTGCAGGCCGAATTCCCACCGGGAGTAGTTGTGAATGACGGGGTCGTCGGCGGGCATGGTTTCGTCCTGCGCCTGAGTGGCGGTAACCCACAGCAGGAATACCCCCATAATCGGAAATTTGAGAAACGATAAGCATTTCATAGTGTTGAATAGTGTTTGTGCTTTGCCATAGTTTGCTGAATACCGGGGGGAATGCCCGTTTCGAAACCGAAACAGGGCTGCAATACTGTTTTCATTATGCATAGTTGACAAAGCCATTAGTTAATGGAATTATGGTTTACAACAAAGGCTGAAGGGGTGACCGGGGGGAAGGGGTGTCACCGTGTAAGTGCATCTGAATGTCAACTGTAGGAATGCACCTTGGGGCTTAGTGCATGTTTAAGTGCATAATCGTGAAGGTGCGATTGGAAAAAAATGAGGGGATTGAGATTGTAACTCGAAGCACAAATGTACTTAATTCATATAGAAAATTACTATACAAAAGGCTTTTTTTAGGCACTGTGGACGAGTTTCTTCGCTCACCACTTGACCTGGCTGCCGGCAAGGCTACGCCCGGTATGCTGATCGCACCTCAGCTTCGGGGCGGCTCGCTTTGCCGATGGTTTGTGGGGTTAGCCTACGTTTACGGAGCAAAACGGCCCAGGGTTTCACAAAATGGCTACGCTCTTTTCAGAATGGCAGATTTTGGCGCAATTGTGCGTTTAGACTGTCTTAATGGCTGACCACCATTTTCCCACTGCCATGCCGCCCCCTGCCGTCTACCCAATGCAAAAAATAAGTGCCGCCCGGCAATGGGGGCAACTCCAGCAATTCGCGCTTTGATTTCGCCGGGGCGCTCCATACCCGTTCTCCGAGCAAGTTAAAAATGGTGATGGCTCCGCCTCCCTTGGCCCCAGGAAAAGCCACCGTGGCGCGGCGCTGCCGGACTGGGTTGGGGAAAATCTTCAGGGGAGCGGTACCGCTAAGCGGGTTTACTGCCGTACTCGAAACGGTGGGAATACCGAAGGTGTGCAAGGTAGTATTGGTTATAATGGGTTCATTGAAGTCAAAATAAATGGCGGCGCTATTGTTGACGGTAGCCCCAAATGGCAAACCTGCCACCGGCTGGATGCGAAACCGGACGAAGCCATTGGAAGCGGGCGCATTGGTCGTGCTGTCCGGAAGCAATATATCGGGGAAGGTGAACCGAAGCAGGCGCTGCGTGATGGCTAGCTCAAAGGCGTGGCTTGCGCCCAGCACTTCCAGGCTCCCTGGGTCGAGCGCGTTGGGCAAAGCATCTTCAATGACCACCGTAAACGCCGTATCGGCATTTGGAAAACCCCCGTCTCGTTGGCATAAGCGTAAGCAGCAGTATTAGCAAAATTGGCCCTTACCAGCACATTGGGCATCGGGGTTTCTTCTGTACTCAGGGCGCAGTCGGCTGGGTTATTATCGAAGTACACGCGGCCAGGCTGCACGGCAAGCTCAGTGGTTGGCGTAGTAGTCCGGTAAATTTTGTAATCGGAAAGCTGGCAGTACAGGTATTGATCACTGCCCAGCTCTGTGGCCAATAGCGGCCACTGCTCATTCGGGTAGTTCAGCTCGTTCCAGGTAATACCTTGGTCAACAGAATAGAGCGCGTAATCCGCTACACCACTGAAGGCGAATAACCCCTGATTGGCATTGACGGCTAATTGGTCATTGCCGAAAAAGAAGGGGAGGTTGCCCGTAGTGGGGACGCAATCCCAATGATGCCCCTGGTCATGCGTAATGCACAAAGAATCGAACTGCAGGCAGTACACGGTACTGTCGTCGTAAATGGCAACATCCCGGAAAGTGCCCTGCGGGTAGGGGCGCAGCTCCAGTTCCGTGCTATTGCCTTCCTGGATAGCCAACCCTTCGTAAGCGGCTAGAAGGGCCTTCCCACTAACCAAAGGCCGGGCCGCAATAATACCGGCATCCACCGGAGCCCATTCCATATCCGCCTCAGAATACAGAAACGGGCCAACATTGATCTGCCCGCTGGGCAGGGCGGCAACTGACCCTCCAGTGTAAAAATCAGGGTCTAAGGGGATGCTATCCGCTGCCACCTCACCGGTACTTTCCTCAAAGAGGAGCAGGTTTTCACCATCAGAAAAAGCTAACCGGCCATCCGGCAATACCGCCAAGGGGTTGTCCCAGGGGCTGTAATAGCTATTTCGGATAGGTGCCAGCAGCAACAGTTCCCATTCGGCACCTCCATTTGTGGTTTTGAATAATCCGGCCGTGGTGAGCGCATAAAGCGTTTGGGGGTCCACAGCCTCCAGGGCCAGAATGTACCCACGATCAATCCCGTAAGAATCAAAGGCGAGTTCAGTTAGGTCATCGTGCTCTACCCGGCAAATATTGCCATTATAGTTGCCCAGAGTAGTGCCATCGGGGAATACCCAAAGCTGAAGTGGAGGCGGAAGGGCATTTGGGCTACTGTTGAGCTCTACAGACTCAAACGTGGCGCCTCCATCTTCAGAAAGGTAAAGGCGTGATTGGTTGGTCGCCGCAATCTGCCCATTGCTCAGCTGTGCCAGGCTGCGGATATGCTGCCCTCCGATTAAAGAAAAGGGCACGGCTTGCCAGGTTTGCCCCTGATCGTCGGAATACCGCAGCCCATTCCGAGTAGTGATCAGAAGGCAGCCGGAAGCCGTAACCAGATGGTCAATTTGGACTGGTGCCAAATCGGTGCCCAGCTCGGCAAGCGGCAGCCAAGAAACGCAGGGCCAGAAAGCCGCATAATAGAAAGGAGCGTAGCATCGTATTTGGAGTTTAGCTGTAAAATCAGGCGGAAGTTTTTAGGCGCTTACCTGGTAGTAATTCATGAGGACTTCCATCGCCGCCTCAAGGGTTGCGCCGAATGTAAACACACCCTCTTCGTGCCCTTCCATCACAAAAATGCGCGACTGCCGCAAATCCGTAGTCGCCAGCAAATTTCGGATGCTCTCTGCCATCTCCGGGGAGCCATAGGGCGCCGAGGCATCGGTAGTGGGCACTTCGTGCATCAGCTGTTCCCACATGAGCCGGTTGTGGATGTGAATGACCCCGTTGATTTCGGGGCAGGTTTCGTAAATGACAGCGTGGCTCATCGACTCCGAAGAAGCAATGACCGGGCCACGGCAACTGAGCTGATTGACGGCCGCATCTACTGCCGTTACCAGGGCGAAGTGGTTTTCATCCAGCACCGGGTAATTGCCGGTTTTGGAGCCTGAGATGTAGAACAGGCCGCCCTCCGGTGCCCGGCAACTGATATTGCCAAACCCAATACCGTTCTCATAAGCCCCGATCAGCCCCAGGCGGTAGAGGCGCTGCCGGTAAATATTGAGCTCAGCGACTGCCTGAGGGGGCAAAGCGCCGGTCTTTTCCCACTTGGCCGAAAACTTAATGTACCCTTCGTCAATCATTTGTTTTTGACAAAACTAAAATATTGGAAAGTTTGCCCCAAACTTTGTAAGTTAAGGGTGTATTACTTATTGCCAGGCAAATCAACTGCCTCAAAATGTGCGGAAGTGCTTGACTATATCAGAATAAAATTTCAGTTTGCACTCGCAAAATTTAAGCGGCGGCGATGCTGCAACTTTTCAACAAACGTTTGAACGATGTCTAATACGGTTGTAAGATATTCAGATGCCGAACTCCAGGAGTTTAAAGCTTTAATTGAGGGCAAGCTGGAAAAAGCGCAAACGCAGCTGGATTCCCTTCGGGAACAAATATTGGAGATTGCCGAAAACTCTGGCGATGACCACGGCGTGGATTGGGTGGACGACAGCAGCACGGGCAATGACGTTGAAATGCTCAACAACATGGCCATCCGGCAGCGCCGCTACATTCAGGATTTGCAGAATGCGTTGATCCGCATCCGCAACAAAGCCTATGGTATCTGCACGGTTACCGGCGAGCTGATCGACAAAAAACGCCTCCGGGCTGTTCCCACTACCACCAAAAGCCTGGCCGCCAAAACCCAACCGTCCGTATCCACCCGCCCCGCCTCCCCTAAAGACGAAGAAGACGATGAAAACGAGGATAAGACAAAACGCAAACCGCCCAAGCCGGCCAAAAATAAAGTCATTACCCGCGTCATCCGCAAATCGGCAGCGCCTAAGCCATCCCGCCCTGTTGACCTCGACGATGAGGAAGAAGATTTCTACGACGATGATATCGATGGGCTGGAAGACAATGACCTGATCAGCCTGGAGGACCTGCAGGAAGATGAAGACACTGACATCGACGAACAGGACATGCGCCTCCGGGACGAAGAAAAGGAAGACTAAACCAGCCGCTACTGCCCCCTTGCAGCCGGAACGGAAAGCCTCCGTTCCGGCTGCTTGCTTTTACAGCGCCGGCCGTTCCTTTGTGTTCATAACAAATTGCACAAAACAGAAAGTGACCCCCGGCTATCAATACTAGTGGAGTGTTTCAGAAATGACTAACCGAAGAAACCCAGTAAAACCAGGGCGCCCAAGCGTGAAATACGCTGTGCTATTTCGGACTAGTCGCACTAGGGGGGCAACCCTCTGCATTTAAGCGCGATAGCTGCTGGGGTAGAGCTTCCCGCTCTGCTCCAGCTTATCCACGAATGCTGCCAGGCTATTCAAGTCGTGCAATTTGTTATGAACACGTTCCTTTTTTTACCCTCGCTATATGGACTTTTTTTTGTATCTTCGGACCACACCGGAAGCTAAGGGAAGATTCCCTTCTGGCGGCCACCCAACAGTTCTTATGCATCGCCACAGGCAGGGTGCAATGAATTAAGCACTTTATACCTCTGAAGCCTGCCGGGTAAAGGAACACCCATCTAGATGCGCCGCCATTATACCAAGCTTCCAACGCTACAGGATTTACAGGATATCTGTTGCAAAATGTGCTCTTAGAGCACTCCGTTTTTTGCCCCAAGCAAACGAAAAACATGCTTTTTGCTGAGGGGTGGCGTTTGTGCCGCCCCCACGGTGAAGCCAGCTTGCCTTCGGGCTTCGCTGGATAGTGCCGCAAATGGCCGGCTATCTGGATACCGTGCTGGCCGGAGGTAAAAAAAGATCAAGCACATCGGTCTGGCTGGTGCTGCCGGGCCCAACTCCGATAGTATTTTTATGCTTGAGCTATTACGGGTGCTGGGGCTTTGCCTGTCAAATATTTACGGCTCCGCCAGCCCATCGCACCATTTTACTAATCTTTAACCCCTATGCGTATGATGCAACTGCCCAAAGAACGCTTTCTACTGCGCTGCTGCCAGTGTACCTGGGATGGCCAAAAATTTATGTACATCCCTCCAGAATAGATGGCCCCTTACCCTAATTAATCATTAGAGTTTATGAACGTAAATTTTGTATGCCCCTGAATTATCTTTTTTGCCAGCTCTGCATCACGTCCTCACCTTAGTAGCTAAGGCTACTAGGCTCCGGGCGCTCTTTGATCTGACAAAAAATCTTAATCCATGACCCATACAAAACCTACATTCATAAACTCTATTCATTTCTTTCAAATTATCAAATTAATGGAGCCATGGAAAAATACAGCGCTTTTACCTTACGTAACTTCCGAGAAATACCGCAATTAAAAACCCATTTGAGCGAGGAAGAACGATTCGATATTGAAGTCGTAGGCAACGTACTCCCTTTTAAAGCCAATAACTACGTCGTCGAGCAGCTCATCGATTGAGACCATTACCAAAATGACCCGATTTATATCCTCACCTTCCCCTAGCGGGACATGCTGCAGACCCGGCATTACGAGGAAATGGCCAGCGCTATCCGCAGCGGTGCCCGCAAGCCGGAACTCAAACTGGTTGCCAATAAGATACGCATGGAGCTCAACCCTCACCCCGCCGGGCAGCGCTCTCAGAATATGCCGCAAATTGATGGGGTAGAGCTCACCGGTGTTCAGCATAAATACCGAGAGAACATGCGGGTGTTTGCCCCCAAACCGGCCGGCGGCTTCTATCTGTTCCCCAACTTTGCTTTTTACGAAAACAACCTCCGCAACAAAGGCATTAGCAACAGCGGGCAGCTCTGTGAGCGGCTGTTGGAAGATACCGGGGTAGCCTTGCTGCCCAGCTACGACTTCGGCCGCCCCTCAGACGAACTGACCGCCCGCTTGTCGTATGTTGACTTCGACGGCGAAAAAGCCCTGAGCCTAACCCAGACGACTTATCAAAGCAAAAACATCGACGAAGCTTTCATCAAAGCCTGCTGCGGCGATATGCTGGAAGCCTTCAGCCACATACGGTCCTGGCTGCAACAAAAGTAAACAGGCAAATGACGACCGCCATTTACCTGTATATACAATCAATAAACCAAACTATTTTTTAATATTCCCGGGGCTTAAACTGGTAGAGGTTCCGGTTTTCCATCGCTTCATCAGCGATATCCTCGAAGTGGAATTCCAGCTGCTCACGGTCAAAAATGTCAAAAAACTGGTCCCATTCCAGGTCTTCTTCATCGGGGTACTCCTCCCCGGGGAAACGGAAACGGACGCGGTCTTGAATGCGCTCTGCGTTGAAATTCCGGACCTCTACAGGCCGGGCTTCTCTGGCTTCCGCCCAAGACAAAATATCTTCGTGTTCGTAGGTTGATACATGGCTTCCATCCCTTTTCATATCTGTAACTTTTTGATTTTCAATACTTTGTTATACAACAGCCGTAGGTGGTCAAATGCTCACTTGTAGTGCCGATTTTCCTGAAATTCACCGCTCCGGCAAGAAAATTTGTTAAAATCGGAGGCCGTAGCAAGCGATTCAGAAGTTCATCGGCTCTTCACAACAGGCAGCTTTCTATGCTAAATGGCGCACTAGTGCGACTAGACCGAAATGTTTGACAGTCTTTTCACGCTTAAGCACTTACTGGTGCTGGGCGTAAACTGTCAAGCATCTACGGCTCAATCCAATAAGTGCGGGCTTGGCTCCCAAAATGGTGCTCCCAATTTTAGAGTGGGATTTCGTGCGCCGCGCAATACCGCCTGAGCAGCGAAAACGCCTGAACCGATTATTGAGAAAATAGCCTGAAATGCTTTACGCAGCACGCGCAGCCGGTATCTTATGCCTGCTCTTCATTTGGTCTTGCAATAAGACGGACATTGCTCCCAAGACGGCTCCCCCCACCCCTTCGGAACCTGCTAACACCTATTTGCAGCTGCAAACGGGCCATGCCTGGGTATACCAAAGCCGGAATATCCGACTGTCGGCATCAGACACCCTCCGCCTCTCCAAACTAGACAGCATATACGTTGCCGCGGATACCCTTCTCGACCGGGCCCGCTACTATATTCAGAAAGGAACAAGGCTGGGCTCCGCCTTTGAGTCTATCCTCCGGGTGTCTGGCCCGGAAGCCCTTGACACCGCTGGGCAACTTTACTTCTCCACGGAATTGAATAAAGGCTCGTTCAATGTGCCGGAGAGCCTGCTGCCTGAAAATGTGGTCTCCGCCCGGGGCAGCATAGGCGAGGGCCCGGAGCTGGCCACACCCTACGGCACTTTCCGCACTAAAGCCTATGCTATGGAAGCTACTTTTATAGCGCCCGGCGACACCTTGTCGCAATCGCTGCGGTACGACACCCTGTTCTTTGCCCCGGAAGTAGGGCTGGTCCGCTACGTACAGCACAACCCCGAGCAGGATTTGAAAGTAGAAATGGAATTGCTGCGCGCCTACCTTTAATAATGGCACCCAATACCTACCTTTGGCGGCTATGGATATCACGTGGCCGCAACTACTGATTGTTTTCTTTGGCAGCGCCCTGGCAGGAAGCATCAACACCCTGGCAGGAAATGGCTCCGCCATCACCCTTACCATCCTGACCGAGCTCCTGGGCCTGCCTGGCAATCTGGCCAATGGCACCAACCGGGTCGGCATTTTCACACAAAGTGCCGCTGGCTCGGTTGCGTTTTTCCGCAAGGGCAAGCTCAACCTCTATCGCAGCCGCATCCCCATTCTGCTGACCATCGCCGGGGCGATTGCCGGGGTAATCGTGGCGGTCAATGTAAGCAATGCTGCTTTCCGGTCGGTCTTCCGCTTCCTGATGGTCGTAATGTTCATCGTCATCCTCGTCAAGCCTAAACGCTGGCTACGGGATACGGACCTCAGCCGGCAAACTAACCCTTGGGTTGCCATCCCCCTTTACCTCGCACTGGGCTTCTACGGTGGGTTTATACAGATGGGCATGGGGGTCTTCTTCCTCGCCGTCATGGTGCTCTATGCCCACTACAGCCTAATTGCTGCCAATGCTGTTAAGGTATTCGTCGTCGGGGCCTACACCTTCCTGGTCATTCTGATTTTCCAGTGGCAGGGGCTTATCAATTGGAAGATCGGCCTGCTTATGGCCGTTGGGCAGACTTTGGGGGGCTATACCACCGCCCACTACGCGGCTACCTATCCCCAGGCCAACGTTTGGGCGCACCGGGTGCTCGTCGCTGTTGTGCTGCTGGCTCTCATCAAGTTGTTCGGCCTCCACACTTTCTTCTTTACCTGGATTTGAACGAAAACAAGATTCTGCTTTTCCGGGCATCGTACTCAATACCGCTATCAGCTAAATCGTGTACAGGCGGCCTGGCACTGTATTGCCATTAGAGTATGCTGGGAGTACTTTAAGGCTGGGCTAACTATAGCTCAGCAGAATGAGCTTACGCCCCGGCCTTGAGGATGAAGCCGCTGCCGTATACATTTTGAATTTCCACGCTGGGGTCGGCCGATAAGTATTTGCGCAGGCGGGAGATGAAGACATCCATGCTTCGGCGGGTAAAATAATCATTCTGGTCCCAAACCTCCTTAAGCACACGTTGGCGCGACAAGAGTTTTCCACGGCGCTCGCACAGCAACAGCAGCAAATGGGCTTCCCGCTCCGTAAGCTGCCGGGGTGGCACTCCCGGGAAGGAAAGCTGCTGGTTGCGGGGGTCGAAAGTGTACTGCCCGATCTCATGCTGAACGGGCTCGGAGTCAGCAGCCGGTCGGGCCCGGCGGAGCACAGCTTTAATACGGGCTACTAATTCCTCTTCGTCTACCGGTTTGACCAGGTAATCGTCTGCCCCCAAATCGAAACCCCGCAGCCGGTCGGCTTTCAGGGCACGGGCAGTCAGGAATATAAGCGGCTGCTGCGGGTCTTGCCGGCGGATTTCCCGGGCCAGGCTAAACCCGTCGCGGCCGGGCAGGCCGATATCCAGGATGCAAAGCTGGGTCGGGTATTTTTCAAACTGCTGCAGGCCCTCCTCCCCATTGCGGGACCAGCGCACCTCGAAGCCTTTCATTTCCAAATACTCCTTCAGGGCAAAACCCAGGGTTTCTTCGTCTTCAATCAACAACAATCTAGCCATGGGTTAATTTTTGAGTGGGGCCAGCGAGTACCCGGGGCAAAGCGCCGGGCAGGCGGATCCAAAACAGGGCACCGCCTTGCGCAGTATTCCGGACGCCAGCCTTGCCGCGGTGCAGCCTCGCCACCTGCTGCACATAGCTCAGCCCCAGCCCAAAGCCGGCAACTTTGCTATCGCCCATACGGTAAAACTTTTGAAAGACCTTTTCCTGGTATTCGGGAGGCACGCCATTTCCATTGTCTGCCACTTCGAAAAGGAGGCCCTCACCCTCTTGCCTCACCCGCAGCAACACCCGGGGCGGCACTCCGCCATACTTCATGGCGTTGTCCAGCAAATTGAGCAGGGCACTTTCCAAATGGCCCCGGTCGGCCCGCAGCTGAATGCCGGCATCCATCTGTACATCCAGCTGCCCGCCGCGCTCCTCTATTTTGGCGCGGAAGGCATCGCCAAGGCCTTCAACCCAGGGGCCTACCGGAAACAGGGTCCGCTCCAATTGATAGGCCGGGTGCTCCAGGCTCGCCAGTTCCAGTACCTGCTCGATCTGACTTTTAAGCCGCTCATTGTCCTGCCTGAGCCGTTCCAGGTAGCGCTGGCTTTTACCCTGCGCCCCTGCTTCCAGGGATTGCTCCAGCAGGCGCAGCAGCAAACTGGAAGAAAAGACAGGGGTCTTAAGCTCATGGGTGAGGTTGTTGATAAAATCATTCTTAATGGCTATCAGTTTCTGCTCCCGCCGTACTTTGCGGATGAGCAAGACAAAGCCGGTCAGCAACAGCAGCAGGCCAGCAGCGGTCCAGCTCAATAGCCAGCCGAGGCGGCTCAGCAATTCCGGCAGAAAATCACGGAGCTGCAAATGCAAAAACAACTGGCATTGGCAGGCCTCCGCCAGCCGCCCTTTGATGGGAGCCGAGTAGGAGCGGTAGGCCTGCGCATCTGCCCAGTCAAACCGGGTGCTTGAAGCCAGGGGGTAGCGCCAGATGCTCTCGGTCAGGGCCAGGGAAAACGGCATGTTTTTGCTACTCGCCCTCAACTCGGGCCGCACCAGGGTATCCAGCCCGGTGAGTACAACCAATTTCAAGCTGTCCGGCGCAGGTTGCCCGCTTTTCCGGTATTGCTGCAAACGGAGCATATTGGCCATCAGCCGGGGATGCTGCTCAATTTCCGAGGCTATGCCGCGCAACAGGCGCCGGACTTCCCGGTCGAAGACTTGCTTTTCAACGACGACACCCGACTTAAGCCACTGAAACTGTACGACCCCCAGGCCGAGCAGTGCGGTCACGATCAATACAATAGGCAAAAAATTCTTCATCATAGGGCAAGAGCCATCGTCTTCCCCCCAATATACGGCCAATTAAGGGGCACCGCTACATTATTAACGATTCAGCAGGCGGCTTAACATTCTGTTGACACTCGGCGCCCCACGCAACTGAAAACTAGCGCCTTAGGGCGGGGGCTGTATTCCGATTTTACAATTATTCTCCCTACTTTTATCCGGAAACGAAAACCCTTCTCTCCAAGCCAAAAAATTGACATGAGAAACCGAGTTGTCATTGAAAATGTAAGCCCTGAAATCGAGCAAGGCGCCTACTTTATCAAGCGCGTCCCTGGTGAATGGGTAGCGGTCACTGCCGATATCTTCGGCGATGGCCACGATCACATCCGTGCCTCCCTCCTCTACCGGCACGAAACGCAAAAGCGCTGGACAGAAGTGTTCATGGACCAAGGCCTTAATGACGTCTGGTCAGCTAGTTTTCAGGTGCTAGAAAAGGGGCTTTATCACTATAAAATTACGGGCTGGGTCGACCATCTGCTGCACTGGTACGATGGTTTTCTCAAAAAACAGGAAGCCGGGCAGGACATGAGCGTGGAGCTCCAGATTGGCGCTGCTTTCCTGCGCAAAACCGCAGACAATTACCCTGCCGCTAAAGCTGAGGACCTCATCAAGCTTGCGGGCCAACTCGAAGCCAAAGGTGGATACGAGGAAGCCGTGCAACTGGTGCAAAGCCCTGGCTTCAAACAAGTGGTGGAATCAACGCCGATGAAGCAGTTCGAAACCACCTACGACCACAGCCTGCGGGTACGGGTAGGCTGGGAAAAAGAGCTGTTCAGCACCTGGTACGAGCTCTTTCCCCGCTCAACGGCCCAGGAACCGGGCACGCATGGTACTTTCAAAGATGTAGAGCGGCTGCTGCCCCGCGTGCAGGAGATGGGGTTTGACGTGCTGTACATGCCACCCATCCACCCCATTGGGAAGGTCAACCGCAAAGGCAAAAACAATAGCACTAACGCCCGGGCCGGCGAGCCGGGTTCGCCCTGGGCCATCGGCAGCGATGAGGGTGGCCATAAAGCAGTACATCCGGAGTTGGGTACGCAAGCGGACTACGAAGCGCTTATCAAAAAAGCCCGCGGCATGGGGATTGAGGTGGCCCTCGACCTGGCATTTCAGTGCGCACCCGACCACCCCTACATCAAGGAGCACCCGGAATGGTTTGCGTGGCGCCCCGACGGCACGATTGCCTACGCCGAGAACCCGCCCAAAAAATACCAGGATATTGTTCCTATCAACTTTGAGACGGAAGACTGGCAAAACCTATGGGAGGAGCTGAAAAGCGTCATCCTCCACTGGTGCGAAGCCGGCATCCGGATATTCCGGGTCGATAACCCCCACACCAAGCCTTTCCGCTTCTGGGACTGGTGCATTGCTGAAGTGCAAAAGCAGTACCCGGACACTATTTTCCTCTCAGAGGCCTTTACCCGGCCCAAGGTCATGGCCGAACTGGCCAAGGTCGGATTTAACCAATCCTACACTTATTTCACCTGGCGCAATTCCCGCCGGGAGCTGGAGGAGTATATGGCCGAACTGACCCGCACTGAACTCCGGGAGTACTTCCGCCCCAACTTCTGGCCCAATACGCCCGATATTTTGGCTTACGAATTAATGAACGCGGGCCCTAGCACCTTTGCCAAGCGTTTCTTGCTGGCGGCAACCCTGTCTTCCAATTACGGCATGTACGGGCCGGCTTTCGAATTCATGGAGCATAGCCCCAACACCAATGGAAAAGAGGAATACCACAACTCGGAAAAGTACGAAACCCGGCACTACGACTGGAGCCACCGCAACCGCCTTACTGAGCTCATTACCAAGGTCAACCATATCCGCAAGGAGCAGCCTGCCCTGCAGGACACCTGGAATATTCACTTTACCCGCACTGATAATGAGGCGCTGATGAGCTACATCAAGCTGACCAACGACCTTAGCAACGTGATTTGGTGCATCGTCAATTTTGATACTGAATACCGCCAATCCGGATTCGTAGAAGTGCCAAAGGCGCTGCTCGGCCTGAAAGGCAACGTCAACCTCAAAGTGACCGACCTGCTCACCGGAGAGGTTTACCATTGGTTCAACGAGTGGAACTACGTAGAACTGAACCCGGATATTCTGCCTGGCCATATTTTCAAAGTGCAGATCAACAACCGCCGCTAAACAATGCTTAACATCCTTCAGCTAAGCGGCGGGGAGGCCTCCGGATACGCCGAGGAACTGGCTCGCCTGCGGATCAAGGTCTTCCGGGAATACCCCTATCTGTACGATGGCGACATGGCGTACGAAGTCGCTTATGTCGACACCTTCCTCAAGGCGCAGCAAAACTTTATGGTAATCGTGGAAGACGACGGACAGGTGGTGGGTGCAAGCACAGGCCTTCCCCTGGTCGAAGAAACCGACAACATCAAAGCCCCTTTCCTGGAGGCCGGCTGGGACATTACCCGGATGTACTACTTTGGGGAGTCGGTGCTCCTGCCCGCCTACCGGGGGAAAGGGCTGGGCAGGAAGTTCCTGGAGTTGCGCCAGCAATTTGCGCTTAGCCTGGGCTTTCGCCTCCTGACATTCTGCGCGGTCGTCCGGCCCGATGACCACCCGCTCCGGCCTAAGGGCTACCAGCCCCTGGACCCACTTTGGAAGGCGCAGGGTTTCGAGCCGCAGGAGATATATTGCTACATCAGCTGGAAAGAAATAGGGGAACTCGAGGAAACGCCGAAACCATTACGGTTCTGGACAAAAGCGATCAATTAATTGCCGGGCTTTTTGAACCTGTGGGGTACGGAAAAGTATCTTACTGCACAATCATATCTACAACTATATGAAACCCGTACCCTGCGCTATTCGCATTGCCGGCCTTGCAGTTCTGCTGCTGTTGACGCAGTGCCGATCCTCCGGTAACCTGCCTGACCCGGTAGGCCAGTATTTCCCGCCAACTTCCTGGTTGCGGCCAGGCATCGCTCATAAGTACTATTTCCACTATAAAGCGGATGGTGGTGACGCGGAAATCAGCACCAATGTCAACTACCGGACTTATCAGCTCACTGACAGCAATACCCTGGTGGTGCAGCACTTCGACGTCGGCTTTTCGCCTGTCCGGTACCGGGTGTATGAGGTGAAAGCCGGCTACCTGCACATGCTGGAAGATATTCAGTACTACCGGCAGGATACGTTTGAGCAGAGCATCATCCGGCCGGAATTCCGGAATTTTCAGGGCGACACCGCCACGCTGGCCAAGCGTGTCGACTACGGGCAAAGCTTAACCTGGTCTACAGAGCGGCAAGAGAGCCGGTCAGATACCCTGATTGAGGGCCAGGCCGGCATTGTATTTTCCGGCTTGTACGAGGGGATCCACATCGAAGGGGCGGACACCACCAAAGTGGTCAGCACTTTCAATCAAATCTTCCTGAAGGGAGTAGGGCTATTCCTGTTAAGGGCGGAAGGGGAAAGTGGCGCTTCCGAAATGGAGCTTATCGAACAAATGCCTATAGCAACATTCGAACAGCGACGCAACCACGGCCTGCACCGGGTCGGCTACATTGACCCTGATCAGGCCTTAGGCTACCATCCTGGCTTCCAGCTATGCACCACTACCGATGAAATTATTGACTACTACAACCCCGACCCGGACATTCACTATAAAGGCGGGAAGTATGCCCTTTGGAAAGCCATTCGGCCACAGCTGGACCCAGCGCAACTGAAAGGGGCCTCCGGCTACCTTACATTCCGCTTCGTTATCAACTGCTCCGGAGAAGCCGGGCGCTTCATTACAGAAGCCGCAGGCCTGGATTTCCAAACCGCCCGCTTCCCCCAGGCAACCACCGAGCACCTGGGAGCAGTAACGGCTTCACTTACCGAGTGGGTGCCTGCCCACCACCGGGGGGAGCCTGCTGATGCTTATGCTTACTTAACTTACAAACTCAAAGATGGTGAACTGGTTGAATTACTTCCTTAGTGGGGCCGTTTTGTTGAGCCTGGTGCTGACCGCCTGTCAGCCACAGCCTGCACTTTACAAAAAAACGATTCCTGAAGACCGCTGGCCAGACCTGGCGCGCCAATTGCTGCAAGGCCACCGTTTCCACTACCAAGGCACGGTCGCAGAAACGCTTTTGTTGCAGGAAGCCCTGCAGTACGGGCCGGAGGAAGCGACGCCTTACCGGGAATTCGGCGCGCCGGCAGTCAAACGGGGGCTGGCGAAGGACTTCTACCGGCATTATGCAAAGGCTGTAGCCTACGACCCGGTGGAATGGCAGGGCTGGCGGGGGTACCTATACCTCTATTTTTACCGGGACTACGAGCGGGCCCTGGCCGATTTTCAAACCCTGGATGCACTGACGCCCGGCTTTGTGGATTATCCGCAGTCCACTTCCATTTTATTTATGAGCGGCATTTGTTACCTCCAAATGGGGCAATATGAAAAGGCGGTCGACTACTTTGACCAGCATATTGCCGAGGAGCTCAAGACGGTAGAGGAAGAATACATCAGCACAGAGACTTTCCTGTTTAAAGGGATTGCGGAGTCCAGGCAATCGGGCTGGGCAACTGCCAAGGCTACCTTTGAGCGGGGGCTGCGCAATGCTGATGGAAAAAATGCAGATTTATGGTACTGGCTCAGCAAGGCCGAGCTACAATTGGGGCAGCGGGAAGCTGCCAGAGCGGCTGCCGCCAATGCCCAACTCCAATTTGGGCGGGGCTACTACCACGACCGACCCTACGTGGAGGAGTTTTACCAAACTTATGAAGCCCAGCTAGAAGCATGGGCCGCTCAGCTGTAGGGCATTAAAAAAACTGGCGCCTTAGAGCACGGATATCCGCCGGCCGGGTCCGGCAGCAACCGCCAATGAGTTGTGCGCCTGCTTTCAGCCATTCCCAGGGCAGGCTGCCAAAACCCTGCGGTGCCCGGTAGGCGGGGAGCCAGCATTGCCGTGCGGCATCCCAGCCTTCTCCGCTGTTGGGGTAGATGAGCAGCGGCTTATCTGTATGAAGAGACAGGTTAGACAGCAATGCCGACGCTAAATGGGGTGGCACACAGTTGAACCCAATAGCCAGCACCTGTGGGTGCCCGTCCAAGAGTTGGCCCACTTCCGCTACCGGCTGGCCTTCACTAAGGTGGGCACCATCCTTTACCGTAAAGCTGAACCAGGCTTTAGCTCCGGGGCATTGCTCCAGCAACCTTAGCAAAACGCGCGCTTCCCGGAGGCTGGGCAGGGTTTCGAACGCCAGGCAATCCGGCTCCGATTCCAGCAGCCAGCCGATGCGCGGTTGATGGAACGCAAACAGCCCGGCCTCATCCACCTTGTAGTGCCCACGGTATTCCGACCCATCAGCCAGGTAAGCGCCGTAGGGGCCCACCGAAGCAGCAACGACCGGGACGGGGCGGCCTTCGGCAGATTTGCTATTGAGGAACACCGCTCTCGCCGCCTGCGCAAGCTCCACGCTGCGTTGTATCAGTGCCTTCGCTTCCTTCCGCCCGTACCCTGCCTTTTGAAGGCCAGCCCAAGTCGCCTGATAACTCGCCGTAGTGGCAACATCAGCACCCGCTTCAAAGTATGCCAAATGTACGGCCTGGATTAACTCCGGCTGCGCTTCCAGGATGCGTGCCGACCACAGCCCACCGGATAGGTCTGCGCCAGCGTACTCCAGCTCCGTTGCCAGAGCGCCATCCAGAATTAGAGGTAAGGGCCGTTTGGATAGTTGCAGCATAAAAAAACCGCTGACAAAAATCAATGCCAGCGGTATTAAAATATTTGAAGGAAAACGTGGTGTTCGAAATTGAAGCTATCCGAAATCATGCTTACAGCCCCTCAAGGGCAAGCATGATATCGGATAGGGACGCCGTTTCCGGCGTTATACTAATGGTCAGATTCTCCGTAATTGTTACAGTCCTTTTTTCGAGGAAGTACTTTCCTTCCTCTCCTTCGGCAATCACTACAATAGTAGCTGGCTCGCCGCTGGGCAATCTGTCCCGGCAACAATCAGGGCGGAGGGCATCCGCAGCCTCAAAAGGGATCGTCGCCAAGCCATTGTAGTCGCGCAGCGCAATAAAAGCAACTGTATTCGCAGCTTCGAAGCCATAGGGCAAATTCAGGCATATTTCTGCCGTGCCTTGCTCCTGAGCCACGTAAGTACCGCATTTGAGAAAACCCAGTTCCGGGCTTGAAAATTCAAACCCTGGCAGCAGAGCTCCGGTATCAGGGTCTTCCACTTCTACTGAGCGTATAGGGGCATCTCCCAAGCCGTATTCCACCCATTCTATACTACTGTTTGCTTCGCTCTCCTTACCTGTGAAGAGGCGCATCTGCGAATTGTAGCGGGCAGAAGCCATTTGAATGGTGATCAGCTCACCCGGCTTCAAGCGGAGCAGCTGATTGCCTTGCCGAACCTCTAAGTAGAGCGCTCCGGCAGATTCAATAAAGCCATTACCACCCATGGTGGTGACTTTGTTTTTCAGGAAATCTTCTTTGCTGTACAGCTCAAGCACTTTTGCCTGAACCATCCCCGTTGCTGTTGCGCCATCGGGGAGCAGGAAAGCATTAGGGGGAACAATTACCCGGCCGCGGCCGGGTAATGTTATCAGTTGTTCTTGCGATGCATCCCAACTCTTTTGAAGCGGATTGGATTGTACAGCTCCAAAGAATCGCTCTATGTTGCCGGAAGTCAATTCAAGGGGCTGGAATTGGTCTACCTCTTCCACGCACCCCGTCAGTAACATCGCAATTCCAAAGTATGTAAAAAGCCTTCTCATTCAGTGTAGAGATTTGTCTAAACCTCCGGTATCTTCCGGCAATTGGATTGTATGTACGAAGGGTAGACCCTTTAAGTGGAGAAAGCGTTGCCTGGGGCTGCAGATTTTTTTATTAGGAGCATTTAAGACTTACGGCTATTGCTGCCAAAACCCTGAGGTAAGCAGGGCCCGCCCTACTCCGTTTTTGGAGCAACCTGATATTCATGCCAAAAGGGCATACAGGTGCGGGGCTGGGGCCGGGCGCTCACCGCCACAAGCAAGAACCGGGGAGGCCTTCTCTATGCCGTCCGGACTGAAAGCTTAGCAATTGTTGAGCGGGTTCACCGCCCCTTCCCTTGGCGCAGCCGTAACAGAAATTTAGCTCCTCGTAGAATTTTCTTTACAAGCTCCCCAATTTTCTTTATTTTCTGGGATGATTTAAACGTACAAGCCATGAGCCTGAAAGACGATTTGAAAAAACTCCTGTTTGGCGCGAAGTCTGCTGCCCGCTCAGTGGGCCGCAAAGCAGAAGCGCAGAGCCAAAAGCTTGGCCAAGAGCTGAGCGAGCAGTCAAAAGATTACTACCATAAACTCAAAAAACGCATGGAAGACCTGGATGACGAATACCGCCCCAAAGCAAAAAAAGCCGCTGGCGAAGCACGTAGCTTCGCTGAAGAGCTCGTCAATGAAGCCTGGAAAAAGGTGGATGACTTGCGGGCAGAACCCAAAGACCAAGAACCGACACAACCTGAAAGTGCAATGAACGAAGAAGACAAAAAACAACCTTCAGAAAAGCAGGAGCCCGAAGAGCCTTCCTTTGAAGATATTTTTACCGGAAAAACGACCCACGAACCCGAACAGCAGGGCCCGCCCAAGGAGAAAGGCAAAACCAGGTTCGACGAGCTAGGCGAAGACGTAGCCCGGGCGGCTGGCGAAGCTGGCAAACGGGCGCAGGAAGTTTCCGAAAAAGTCGGCCGCCGTGTGCTGGATACAAGCGACAAAATCAATGAGCGCCTCTTTGAAGAAGGCGGGAAACTATGGGAAAAAGCCAAAGAGAAGGGAGAAGGCCTGATGGGGCGTTTTGATGACCTGGTGGACAAAGCCAATAAGGAAGCCGCCAAAGAATCAATGGATGACCTCACAGAACAAGCCCGGGAAATGGAAGATGACCTGGAACGCCGCGTGAAAGAGCGGGGGGGCAAATCCAATGCGGAAAATCTGGAAGCAGACCGCCAAAAAGGGCCGCTCGGGGGCATGGACAGCTTTTTTGATAAAGCAGCCCGCTACGCCGATGGAGACTATACCGGGGAAGGCAAGCAAGACAAGGATGTGACCATCCGAAAGGACCCGGATTACAAACCCAAGGAAAACAAGGGCAAAGTAAAGGGTTTTGATGACCGCGACGGCGACGGGGACGAAATCATTGACGACGCTATCATCGACGATGACAAATAGCGTACCTTTGGGCAACTATTGCTCAGAGCAATGAGCGGCCTAAAGCGTCAATTACGATATGGAGGAACAACCCCGTTGGGAAAGAGTACATTCGGAGCCTGGCCCCAGGCTCAAAATATTCACAGTACGCTTCGACCACATGCGCAACCCCAGGAATCAGCAGGTTGAGCCTATGGTCATCCTGGAGTCTCCGGATGCAGCCAATGTAGTGGCGCGCCGGGCTGGGGATGGGGCTATTCTGTTTGTTGAGCAGTACCGCTTCGGCATTGGCCGGTATACCCTGGAGCTGCCGGGCGGCATGGTTGACAGCGGGGAGGACCAGGCCACAGCGGTACAACGGGAACTTTTGGAAGAAGGAGGCGCTACCGCTAAGTCCTGGCATTATCTCGGTTGCATTCCATCCAATCCCGTTTTTCAGGACAGCTACATCTACCATTGGCTAGCCGAAGGCACCGAAGTGGTACAGGCACCACAGCTGGATAACGGGGAGGATATAGACCTCCGTTGGCTGCCCGAGCGGGAAGTCAGAGAACGGCTCTACAGCGGCGGGTTTGAGCACCCGCATACCGTCAATGCGCTGCTACTGTTTTTTCGCCATTTGCAAACTCACCACTCATCATGAACCGCCAGGACCTTGCCCCCATCCGGGCTATCGCCTTTGATGCCTATGGCACCCTTTTCGATGTGAGCAGTATTGATACCGCCCTACAGGCCTTTTTCGGGGCAGGGTCAGCCCAAATCGCAGCCCTTTGGCGGCAAAAGCAGCTGGAATACACTTGGCTCCGCAGCCTGATGGGCCAATACAAGGATTTCTATGCACTTACGGAAGACGCCCTAAATTATGCCCTGCGCGCCACCCACACCGAAGCTGCGCCAATGCAGGTCCGCAGCCTGATGAGCGCTTATTACAAACTGCAGGCTTTCCCAGACGCCCTAGAGGCTCTCCCTAAACTGGCACGCCAATACCCACTGGTTATCCTTTCTAATGCCAACCCCTCCCTGTTGGAGCGGGCCTGCGCCTTTAATCGTATCGACCCTTACTTCCAGCACCTGGTCAGTGCCGATGAAGCCCGGTGCTACAAGCCGGCACCCGAAGTTTACGCGCTGCCGGCGGCTCACCTGGGCATCCCGCCCTCCGAGCTGCTCTTTGTATCTGGCAACACCTGGGATATTGCCGGGGCCACCGCTGCCGGGCTGCCCTGCGCGTGGGCCAACCGTAAGAACGGGCACCTGGAAACCCTGGGCAGCAAGCCACGTTTCATTATCCGCAGCCTCACCGAACTGCTATAAAAAAAGCCACCGGCAACTACATAAGCAGCGCCGGCAGCTTCAGAAACCTGATACCTTAATTCTTGATCCTGGCGGGTAGATCCTTTTAAGTGCCTGATCATTCCAGGCCCGCCATCAGCCAGGGGCCTCGGCTTGCAAAACGGTCAGCCCTGCACTGTGCACCCTAATGTGCCACCTTTAGTGGCAGTCGCCAGGTCTTATCTTTTGTGATGGCTACTACCCAATACACTCCATTCGGCAAATTGGCCGTCGGGATATGCAGTTGGGCTGTCCCCGCCGGGAAATGCCGGGCCTTGCCCCACAGCTGTGCGCCATCAGCTTTGAAGAGGCTAAGCTGCACCTCTGCCGCGGTATCTAACGGCAGTTCCAGCGTCGACTCTAACTGGCTGGGGTTGGGGAACAGGCGGGGCTCGGCGGCAGGACGTGCCGGTTGATGGTGCCTGCCTGAACGGGGCGGTGCAAGATCCGCCTGCAGGGCGTTGCCGCCGGGGACTTCCGGGTCTTGGGTGGCAATGACCAGCGTGTAATCTTCTGTTTCGCCCCACACATAATCCGCGCAGGGGTCCAGCAATGGGCTGTAGCTCATGATGACCCGCACCCGGGTCTGCCCTGGCGTGGCATCAGCGGGAATAGCAAAGGATCCGCTGTTCACAAAGGGGTAATTGTTGCGGGTGTAGACTTCCTCTCCCGGGTCGTTGAAGTCTCCATCGATGTTGTAATCCACGTAAACCCCCCAGTTTTCGGGTATAGCAGCCCCGTTGAAGCCAGGCGTCAGCGTCAGGTCAATGGTTTCGCCTACAATAGCCGTATGCTGCAGATTCAGGAAATTGCCATAGCCGCCGTTATTGCCAGAGATGTTATCAATGGACCCTATGGTGACCTGGCTGATCCATTCCATCACCGAACTTGCTGCGCCAGAGTTGCAGTAAATCAGCGGTTCTACCACATTAACCGTGTACTCTTCCACTTCTCCGTAGGCTACGTTGGTGCAGGGTTGAGGCGGGCTGCCGTACTTCATGGAAATCCGCATGCGATAAGTCCCTTCCGGCAGGCCACCGGGCAGGGTGATAAAACCACTGACTTCGGTATTTGATGCGCCGGAGGTAAAGACCAAGTCTTCCGGGTCTGAAAAGTCATTATCCTGATCAAAATCAATCCATATGCGCCAGAATTCATTGAAGGCAAAGGCTGAATAGCCGGGCGTCAGCACAAAGGGGTTTGTTGTACCCGACTCCAGGGTAATGAGCTGCCCCGGGTCATCCCGGAAATCACCCAGGCCATTGTTATTGCCGCTATTGTTTTCAAAGGCGCCGAAGGCAATTGACTGTATCCACTCGTATTGAGTAGAATTGCCCCGAGAGTTGCAAGCTTGCGGCGCCTCGTTTTCTACAACGAAGGCAAACGTATCCTGGCACCCATTGTCATCCGTCACCGTCACCTCATAGCTGCCGGGTGGCAAGTTAGAGCTGCTAGCCGAAGACAGCCCATTGCTCCAGTTGTAAGCGTAGGGCGGGGTGCCACCGCTCGCGCTCAGGCTGGCGCTGCCATCGCTGCCATTTGTAGCGGACGTGGTGGTGGCGCTGCCATTGAGGGCTGCCGGCTGGCTTACGACGATGTTTTCTTCTACCTGGCAGCCCAGTACATCCACAACCGTAAGGCTGTATCCGCCAGCTGAAATACCTGTCAGTGTGGGCGTAGAGGCACCGGTGCTCCAAATGTATTGGCCGTAGTTGCCCGACCCGCCCGTGACGGTAGGCACAACCGAGCCATCGCTGCCCCCGAAACAGGATACGCTCTGACCTTCCAGCGATAGCTCCATCTCGTTTATTTTCTGCACTTCGGTAGAGGCCACCGCTGTGCAGCCATTCTGGTCGGTAATAGTGACGCTGTAGACGTTCGGGTCTAAGCCCGAGATAAGGCTGGATGTGCCCCCATTATTCCAAAGATAAGTGTAGTTGCCGGTGCCCCCAGTGGCCGAAACGGAAGCCACACCGTTTTCTGCCCCATTGCAGGTTGCATCCGTAGAGGTGATCTCCGTCTCGATCGGCGGCGGTGCACTTAAGCTGATCGTGCTTGACATTTCACAACCATTGGCATCCGTCACCGTCACGGGGTAAGCCCCGGCACTCAGCCCGCTCAGGCTGCTGCTGGTACTTCCATTCGCCCAATTATAGGTGTAGGGCGCTTGCCCGCCGGAAACGATGAGGGTTAGCCCTCCGTCTTCTCCGCCGGCACAATCGGGGTTGTTTCGGATAAAGCTCAGGGTGATACCGCCCGTGTTGGGCACCACCGCTGTGGCAATATCCACGCAGCCATTCTGATCCGTAACGGTAACGGTATACGTCCCCGGTGACAACCCGGCAGCGGTGGCCGAAGTGCTGCCGTTGCTCCACAAATAGTTGTAGGGCGGCACTCCCCCTGAGGCGTTTACGCTAGCCGAGGCGCTGCCACCCGAGCAGGTAGCTGCATTGGCTGAGGTAACGGCGGTGAGCGTAGAGGACTGCTGCACAATACGCTGCTCCACGGCGCTGCACCCATTGGCATCGGTCACGGTTACTGTGTAGAGGCCGGCGCTGAGCCCGGTCACTACGGGGCCTTGCGCGCCGTTGCTCCAATAATAGGTATAGGGAGGCTGCCCGCCATCCACTGTAGCGGTGATCGTCCCATTGTCATTGCCTGCACAGGATACATTTGTGGCACTTACGCTCAGGTCTATGGGTGAAGCGTTGCCAACCACGGCAGCAGCTTCGGCGGTACAGCCATTAGCATCCGTAACGGTTACGGCGTAATTGCCCGCGCTTAGGTTGTTGATGCTCAGACTGGTGTGCCCTGTGCTCCAAAGCACCGAGTACATACCCGTGCCGCCCCCGATATGCGCTATGGAGACACTGCCGTCGCTATTGCCGTAGCAGGAAACCCCACTGGCGGACAATTCGGCAGTCACCGGGCTGGGGCTGGTCAGCGTAGTGGAAGCCTGCGTCGTACACCCATCCTTATCCGTTACGGTTACGGTATAGAAACCAGCACTCAGGCCAGTAATGTAAGGCCCGGTGGCATTATTGCTCCATTTAAAAGTATAATCTACCTCCAGCCCCTCGCTGAGCGTTACACTGATGATGCCGTCGTTGGTATCGCTACAACTCGGCGATATCGTATTGAAGGAAACCTCCAGGGGGTTGGGAGCGGTAAGGGTAACCATCTTAGAAACAGCATTAGTGCCATCCGAAACGGTGACGGAGTAGGCCCCTGCAATTAAATTATGGATAGAGCCGGACGAAGCCCCGTTGTTCCAGGCGTAGGTGTAGTTTCCGCTGCCCCCGGAGGCAAGGGCCGTTATGCTGCCGTCGTTGCCACCGTGGCAGGTGACGTGCTGCACATTAGTTATCTGTACATCGAGCGCGTTGGAGCCCGTGTTATCCAGGCAGAAGGGCGTACTTTCCCCACTGCCGAATTGCCCGCCGCTGACCAGCAAGTCGCCACCTTCATTCCGCACCTCGTAGGAGCCGTTCCCGTTGGCACCGCAGCACATGCCGTCGTTGTACGCATCAAATATGTTAAACTCAAAGCAGCCATAGGGCAGGCACTCTTCAATTTGCAGGGACGACATAGGCGCCTGCCCGGTATAGGGCCCGCCGGCGGCGACGATATTGCCCTGGCCATCCGTGATATTCCAGCTCGTTTCCTGGGGCCTCAGGTCGAAATTAAGCGTGATATTCACCGCCGTCTCACAGGCAATAAAGGTATGCGGAGAAGCTACAGTGCGTTGCCCGAACCCGGCGCCGGCAATCCCTGCCTGCATGGCATACCAGCCTTCCTCTCCGGAAGGTACCGCCATTTCAAAACTCGTGCCGCTGGTGGTGCCGGCGACTTCCATAAACTTTTCTCCCAGCCTCAGTATCCGGTAGGTATCAGCGCCGGGCACAGGAGACCAGCTCAGCCGGACTTTGTTGCCCGGTATGGTGTTCACCTGAAAACCGGGTTTGCCAATAATCAGGATATTCCCATCGGTGCTGCCTGCCTTATTGCCGCGCCGGACACGGAGCTGCACCTGACTGCCTACCTGATTCGGCACCGTCCAGTTGAAGAACCGGCGGCTGCCCAGGATGCTGTTGGAGATAACGTTCCAGGAACTGCCGCCATTCGTAGAGTACTCCAGGGTAAAGGCCCCACCGTCTCCGTAAGCATCCCAGCGGACCGTGATGGACTCACCTGGGGTGAGGGCATCCCCCGCCCGGGGATAAGCCAGTTTCAGGTCGTCGTAGATGAAGGTGTAGACGAGCACGTACTCCTGCACCTGGCTTGGCACCAGAAAGCCATTCACTTTTGCTGTGTAGGTGCCCGATGCCGGATCTGTTATGCTCACTTGTTCAACGTTGTTGATGCGGTCCACGCCCCGGTACGCTGGCTTGGTGATACTGTCGATATGAGGAACTGTGCTGAGCTTCCAGGGGTGGTGCACTTGCCCGGACGGGGCGGCTACCGAGAGGTCCAGGTCATTAACCAATGCCTTGGCGGCTACCGGTGAGCCTTCGGCATCCGTCCAGTAAGCCATGATGCGGACTTCCTTGACGTTTACCGGCACAAAAATATCATGGGTTTTGGTACCCCCATCGGTAACCGTAGTAGTTAAGTACCGGCTGTTTTGAATGTCTGCTAGGGCCCGGCCAGCGTGGATGCGCCCCCACCCAAAATCATAGTCTGGCCCGGGCCGCCCCAGGTCTTCGGCAGTATTAAGCAGCAAAGCTTTGAGCAATGCAGCCGAGGGGTCTTCACCGTTATGGTCGCGAAAGGCTTCGACCAAAGAAGCCCCTGCACCAGCCACATTAGGGGCAGCCGCAGAAGTGCCCCCCCCGGCGCCATACTCGTTGTTCGGCCGGGTCGTATAATCCCCCTGCCCGTGCGCGCTCAGGTCGGGTTTGATCCGGCCGTCTACTGTAGGCCCCCGGCTGCTGGAAGCCACCCGGTTGTCGTTGAAAAACAGGTTGGCCACTGCAATTACGTTTTTTCCTGCCTTGCGGCCGCCGGTAATGTTGCCATACCGGAAATTGCCCTGCACCAAGGAGCCGTAGATGCTGCTACAGGCAGAAGCGGCGCTGTTGCCCGCTGAAAAGAAGTGCAGCAGGTAGCCATTGTCGTAGACCTGCTTGTCAATATTGCGGGAGGTGGAAGTGTAGACACCGCCGCAACCTTCTCCAAAGGAAGATGAAGTAATGACAAAGCCTTCCGTACTCTGCAAGCTGGGGGCTGCCCCAATATGGGGGTAGCCGGAAATATCGTAAAGCTTGAGGGAAGCGGCCGGGGCTGCTCCTACGCCCATTGGGTTAATATTGCCGGCGCCCCCGGCCAGGCCCAGTGTCATATCGCCGTGGGTGCCGAAGTTGAAAGTAGTCAGGTCCTCGAGCCGCCCCCGGAAATCTTCGTGGCTCACACTGCCGTCGTCGCCGATGAGGATGTAGACCCCATTGCCTTCGTAATTGAGCCCAGCACCAGGGCTAAGCATGTTGAGCCGGTGGGAAGTGCGCCCCACAAAGCCTTCGTGTACGGGCGCGGGCTCTGGTAAATTAACGTACTGTATTGCCGGATGGGCGGCAAGCGAAAGCAGGCTGTCCTCCGGAATGGTCAGGGAGAGCGCACTAGTGAGGGTGTCTGACGGCGCATAACCCAAGCTTTCCAATGTAGCTTTCAGGGAGGGCAGCGTCACGCTTGGCCAGGGGCTGACCACGACGTCGAGCAGCCCATTATCATAGGCATAAGCTGGGAAGTCACCCGCTGCCAGGCGGGTAGTCAGCTTGAAACTGCCATCGTAAGGGGCTAGCGCCCGCGCCTGAAGGGCCCCGAAATTGAGGGTGTCCGGCACTTTCGCAAGGTAGGCGTAGTTGGGGATGTAAGCAAAGAGCTCTACCCCATCATTCTCGAGTACTTGTAAGTCGCCGTCATCCGGCACCTTATCAAACTGTATGACGATGTAGTAATTGCCCTCGTACAAAAAGTCTGTAAAGAGCGAATCGCTTTCAGAAGTTGGAAGTGTAAAAGCATTGGCAGGTACACTGCCAGCTTGGAAACTCACGCTATAGTTTTGGGAAATCAGGGGTGCTACCCCTACAACTAATAAGGTGATGAACAGTAAAGTACATCTCATATCCGTCCTGTGTTTTGTTTGGGCATCTCCCGGCCTCGCGGCAATCGGGAAACTCAGCAATGGTTCTTCTCGATTAATAATGGCATACCCTCCGGCAGCTATTGGACAGCCGCCTCAAGGCAACGTTGTTTCAGGTGCCCGGCAAAGGCACCTGCTTAGTTTGTTGTGTTTAATTAGTGGCGTGAAGTTCCGTGTTTGCTGAAGTTGACAGAGGGATATAATTCAGCTTGGCAGGCATGGAAGATAAGGCTGTAAAACAGCTGGCTCCTCCTTTATTATTCCTCACAAATCTATATGAATTATATCTATAAGTCAAATTTAAAAGATATTTAAATTGTAGTTTTAGCGGAATGTTGACAACAATATTATGAAGCCGATTCCGCTTGCCTAATTTAATCATAACCCCTGATTACGAGTGGCCGGGCGCGGAAACCATCCGGTGCCCTCAGCGCCAGGCTGTACTGGCCAGCCGGCAAATTTGGCAGCGGCAGCCTCCAGTGCTGCAGCCCGGCCTGGGCATTTCTATGCTCTTGCCAAACCAGCCGGCCGAGCGCATCCAACAGCTGGATATCCACTTTGCCGGGTTGGCCAAGCGCGAGCTTTATATTGAGTGCTTCCCCTGCCGGAATGGGCCAAACTGCCCAATCCTCAGCTGAAAGCCGGGCATTCTTCTCTACCGTATGCTGGGCATAGGCAGGGGCTTCGCCCTGGCGCAACCCTTGGGCCGGTTCTTCCACCCAAATCCGGTAATCTTCCACTTCCCCCCAGGGGAACACCCCACAGGGATTCAACAACGCATTCCACCGCATCTGTACTCTGACGTTAAGCGGGCCGGGAGCCAGGCCGACCGGAATTTCGATTTGCCCCGATACAGCACCGTTGCTGGGGCTGGAGTGCAGTTGCAGTTCAACCGAGTGGTTAAAAATCCCATCGCGGTTGAAATCTGCCCATACGCTCCAAAACTCGGGGAGCGGCGCCCCGGCAAAGCCAGGCGTAAGGATGACAGGTAATACGCTCCCGGGCGCGGCTACTACCGGCGTATTCATGAAGGCGGCATAGCCCCCGTTATCGCCGGAGGTATTCCCCCAACTGCCCAGTTCCACGCGCTCAATCCACTCCTGCGTTGTACTTTGCCCGCCAGAGGCACAGTAGCCGGGCGGAGGGGCAATTTGAATCTCGTAGTCTTCCGTTTCTCCGTAGAGTGTTGCCCCGCAGGGCAAGGGAGGAGCGAGAAAGGCTTGGCTGACCCGGAGCAACTTCGGCCCGGGTGCCACCCATTCCGGAATCTGCAGCTGAAAAGTTAGGCTGTCAGCCAGTTGTTGGCCTGAATGAAATAGCAGTTCCGATGCATCATCAAAGTCGCCATCCTCGTTCAAGTCCATCCATACGCGCCAGTATACCGGCAGGGGGTCACCTAAAAAACCAGCATACAGGGTTACCGGATAAGGGTGCCCTACCTGTAAGCTCAATCCGGGTGAAGAGGGCACGTAGGCATAGGGCGAGGCCCCTGGCCCGCTCCAGAAAGTGGCGGTATCCAAAGCGACACCTTCGATCCAGTTGTAATTATTATTGCTGACCGCAGGCTGGCAGTGACCAGACGACTGCGTGGCGACTTGGTCTTGCAAAGCCAGTTGGCAGCCATTGGCATCAGTGACCGTAAGCATATATTCGCCAGCCTCCTCCACAGCCAATACCGGCCCGGTATCACCGGTGCCCCAGGCATAACTGTAGGGAGGCACTCCACCACTGACTTCTGCCTCCATCTGGCCCTCCGATTCGTTGTACTGTAGATTGGCCTGCAAAGGTGGCACAGCTTCCAGCTCGACGCTGCCCACTGTAGAGCAGCCTAGCGCATCCGTCACGGTAAGGCTGTAAACCCCGGCTTCAAGCCCGGTAAGCGTAGGCAGGTTGCTGCCGTTGCCCCAGGCGTAGGTATAGGGGGGGTAGCCACCAAAAACAGTAACAAAGGCAGCTCCATCCTCCGCCCCGTGGCAAGATGGATGATCGGCCGAAAGCTGCAGGGTGATTGGGCTGATGCTAATCACCTGGGCAACGGTGCTCGTAGAACAGCCGTTGCTGTCGTGAACGGTCACCGAGTAACCACCAGCCGGAATTTGATCCAGCTCCTGAGTCGTTGCGCCTGTACTCCAGATAAATTGGTAGGGCGGCGTCCCTCCGGAGACCATAGCCGTTGCGCCCCCATCGGCTGCCTGGCCGCAGCCAGCCCCTGCTGTAGCAATAACTGCACTGAGCGGGTGGGGTTCTTGGATTTCCACCACAGCGACCACGCTGCTGGCTTGATCGGCGATGGTCACTTCGTATACTCCGGCGGCCAGCCCTTCCACTTCCTGGGTAGTAGGCCCATGGCTCCAGGTATAAGTGTAGGCACCCGTGCCTCCGGAGGTATAAGCAGCTGCCCAGCCATCTGCGGCCCCGTGGCAGCTCACAGAAGGAGCTGCCGAGGCAAAAGCCTGCAGGGCGGGTTGATTGGATTCCACGCAAAATTGAATGGCTGCATGTCCACCGAAGTGGCTGCCAGTGGCCAGCATGTGGCCCTGTTCGTTAAAAAGCTTGTACGCCCCATCGCCATGCTCGCAGCACATCCCATCCTGGCCTTCATCCCTGATCTGAAGGGTAAAACACCCATCGGGCAGGCACATAGGCACCTGTATGGCTGAACCTGCTACTCCTGCTGAATATGGGCCTCCGGTAACTTGCAGCTGCCCCGCTTCGTCAATGAGGGCCCAGGAGATTTCTTCCGGATGGTTGTCGAACGACAGGTGCAGGCTAACCTGATTGTTACAGGCCACGTGGCGGTAATACTGAGCACGGGCACGGGGCCCGTTCAACTCGCCTGAGCGGGCGCGGACGCTGTACCAATGGCCGGCACCCTGCGTTACGCCCAACTCAAAAGTATGCCCCGTAGTGGAGCCTATAATTTCCATGTACTGTCCCCCAAGCTTGTAAATATCGTAACCTGTAGCACCGTCTACCGGCGCCCACTGCATCAGGGCTGATGCATACCCGGTATGCTCAATGGTGAAGTTAGGGGCTTCTATTACCGTAAACAATGAGGAAAAGGCAGGCGCTTCTTCACCGGCAGGCCGGATACGCAACTGATATGCGCCCTGCAAACCGGAAGGGATTGCCCAATCCGTAAGCCAGGCCCCTCCGGCTAGGCCTTCTGCGATATTGACCCATTCAGCCGCTCCTGCTTCCCGGTAATCAAGGGCATAGGGCCCGGAAGCAGCTCCGGGGTCCCAGACTACTTTTGTCAGAGCACCGGGGGCAAATACTGCTGATTCATCCGGATAGCGGATAGCCAGGTCTGCCGTTTCCAGCTCATAGACGATAAATGCAGGTTGGGGCCCCAGCGGTACAAGGTGCCCCTTTAGTTCGATAGTGTAGGTGCCAGCTACCGGTGTTTCCAGCACCACCTGCTCTGCATTATTGAGGCGGTCCACACCCGGCTTTGCCAAGGCCGTTAGGCTGTCGGGATGCGCGGCAGCGGAAAGGACAAGTGGCTGGTACTGTTGCCCTTCCGGCCCGGTTACGGTAAGGTCCAAATCATTGACCAGAGCCTTTTGGGCAATAGGCGACCCCGCAGCGTCGTGCCATACCGCCATCACCTTGACGCGGTGCAGGCCGGCGGGTACGTGCAGAGAAAAGGCAGCCATCCCCCCTTGGTTAAGCTTAGCAGAAAAATGCTGCCCGTTGAGCAGAATATCCAAAGCACGTGCAGCGTCCGCCAGGCCCCAGCCATGCTCAAAGTCGGGGCCGGGGCGGCCAATGTCCCGCGCACTATTGAGCAGCGCCCCCTTGAGCAAAGCGGTCGGCGGGTTGGCCCCCGCATGCAAGTCGCGGTAAGCTTCCGTCAGCCGCGCCAGAATACCCGCTACAGCAGGGGCAGCGGCTGAAGTCCCGCTACCCTGTACATACCCTACGCCCGGCCCTCCAGCCTTTGCATTTTGGCCCACAGCGCTGATATCGGGCTTCAGGCGGCCATCTTCGGCAGGGCCCACGCTGCTACTGCTCACCAATACTCCATCGGTACTCACATTCGCAACAGTTACAGCATTTTTGGATACTTTCCGGCCGCCGGTGAGGTTGGCAAAGGCACGGGGCCCTTCCGCTGCAAGTTCGCCGTAGACCAAGCTGCAGGTGCCCTCCCCGTCGTTGCCTGCGGAAAAGCAGTGGATGATTTCTGAATACTCAAAGACTTGCTGATCCAAAAAAGCGGCTTGAGTATTGTAAATCCCCCCGCATGCATCGCCGTAGGAAGTAGAGGTGATGGTTACGTTGTAGTCATTCAGATTTTGTACGGCTGCATAATGTTGCAGGTAATCCTGTATGAAAGTCAGGTGAATTTGGGCCGCAGGGGCTATACCCTGAGCTTCGGGGCAGAGATTGCCTGCACCTGCAGCTATTGTTGTCGTCATTTCGCCGTGGTCGGTCCCAAAGTCATCCGACAGGTCATAGAAAATGCGGTTTTTCAGGTCGGGGTGGTGGACAGCGCCATCATCAGCAATGCCAATCACTACGCCCTGCCCGGCGTAGGGCAGCCCCTCGACTTGGTGGAGTATCCCGCTCCCCATGACCGCTCCGCTGCGCATGCCTTCCGGGACAGGTGCCCCCGGTGCCGCTTCCAGGGCCAAAACCCCCGGATGGCGGGCCAGTTCTTTAAGCTGGTTTGCGTTTACGGTAACTTCGAACCCACTCTGAGACACCTTGTCTATTTTAAGTTGATCCGCGAAATCAGCGGCAATTGACCGGGCATCCAGGCCCGGCATAGGTTGCACGGCGAGGGCATAGGCCGCTGAGTGGGATTGATTGAGGAGGGCCGCACAACTTTGGGAAATTTTAAAGTTAGGGAGCAGGGGGAGGGCAACGCGGCAGGGCAAAGCCTGAGGGCGCTGAGTATCCGGCATGGCCACCAGGAATGCGTATTCGGGCAGGTACTGCAGAAATACCAGGCCCTGTGCTTTCAGAGCGGCCCGTTCCCGAGCACTGGGAATTTGCTCAAACTGGAGAATAGCGTAAGTTGCTCCTCCGTAGCTGAAGGCTTCCCAGTAGCCAGGCTGCCTGGCTTGACGTTGAATTTCCTGTATGGCTCCGTTGGTTAACGTAGTGGATTGGAAGCGAATTGAATAGGCCGATTGGGCTACTGCACCATATACCACTAGCAGGTAAACCAGTAAAACTGATACACTTATTTTCATTGTTTTTGTGCAATCTGTATACTCCCCATATCCCACGGGGAGCCTTGCCGTACTGCGGGTTAGAAGCAGCAATAAGCAAGGGGTCGTCTTAAAAAATGTCTTAGCAAATGTTTAATGCCGGAGGCCGTCGACTTCAGTTTGGGGGGATTGGTTGTCTCATAACTGGTTTGTTTTAGGAGAAAGGCATACGCCATTCCCGCTGATTGTATAATAGTGTTATCGTAAGCTTAGTGTTGTGAGTAGCCTGGAGCTACACGAAGATGTGTGGGAGGCATGAGAATGCAGCGAAATCCCGGAATACCGAGATAAAAGGAACAGATTTCTGGTACAAATATAATACTTTTTTAAATACTATTCCATCCATTTCAGCTATTTCCTGGCACCGGAGGAGGCATCAAGGCATTAAGCTGCTGTTAATCAGTGTTTTAAACACTACACTTTTTTTAATTACCCTGCTGTACCCGCTTCACCAATCTGCCCACTGTCAGCCCCTGCACGATAATTGAAAATACGACTACAATATATGTGATTGTCAGTATCGGTACTCTGCTCATGTAATCGGAAAGTGACAGAGCAAGGGCAATGGAGATGCCTCCCCTCAGGCCGCCCCAGGTCATGATGAGGTTGGTCTTGGGGAAAAAGTTTAAACGGGCCCGGAAAAGGGAGATCGGTGTCGCCAACGCAGTAGCCCGGCAAAGCAGCACCATCGGAATCGCCACTACGCCTGCCAGCAGGTAGATGGGGTCGAATTCCAGGATCACAATTTCAAGCCCGATCAGTACAAAAAGAACGGCATTAAACAGGACATCCATAAGCTCCCAGAACCGGTCGACGTAGCGCTCCGTCTCTTCCGACATGGAGGTAGTCCGGAACCGCTCATGGCCCACCATCAGGCCCGCCACGACCATCGCCAGGGGCCCGGAAAAGTGCAGGCTGCTGGCCAGTAGGTAGCCGCCCATCACCATAGCTAGTGTGACCAAAACCTCTACCTCATAATCGTCAATTGTCCGCATCATGTAGTAGGCCAAGTAGCCCAATCCGGCCCCCAGTGCGATACCGCCACCGACTTCTTCCAGGAAAAGCAGGGCCACTTCGCCAAACCCAAAGTGCCCGCCGCCGCCTTCTGCCAGCTGGAAAATAGTGATGAAGACGACTACGCCGATCCCGTCGTTAAACAGGCTTTCGCCCACAATTTTCGTTTCCAGGCTTTTGGGCACTCCGGCTTGTTTGAGAATGCCGAGCACCGCAATAGGGTCCGTCGGCGAAATCAACGCCCCGAACAGCAAACAGTGCAGAAAGGAAATGGAAATGCCCATTGCATTAAATAGAAAAAAGGAAAGGGCTCCTACCAGAAAGGTAGAAGTAATCACCCCGAGCGTGGCGAATAACAGTATAGGCCAGCGCATGCTTTTTAACGACTGAAAGTCGACGTGCAAGGCACCTGCAAAAAGCAGAAAGCTCAGCATCCCCTCCATAAGGACCTTATGGAAATCGATCTGCTCCACCAGGCTTTTTTCCCATTCGAAAAGCGCCGGGTAGTAATAGCTGATGCCCATAGTGAGGAGCGAGAAACCGAGGGAAATAATCATCAGCCCGATGGTTACCGGCAGCTTCAAAAACCGGATATTGATATAGCCGAATACCGCAGCTACTACGATCAGAATGGTCAATATGGTAAAGAGGTCCATGGCTTTGCGTTCATTTTGATAGGAACAAATATAGGGTTACACCATCACTTTGCCCGCCCTTCTGAAGAAAAGGAATGGTTCAATAATAAACCGCGATTCTTCTGCTTGTTCTTTTTCCTTTCTGCTGCGTTGAAAAGCCTCGCTGATGCCCTGCATCGCCTACGTTTTTCGCCTTGCATAAAGAAAAAATAACGGCGCATAAAAACACGTTTTATTAATGCACCATTCCAAAGAAAGCCTGGCACCGGTAGGCCAGGCTTCAGTTTTTTGGGATTACAGCGCTTTCTCATAGTAAGTCTGCGCTTTGTGCATACCAACCGCTCATGGACTAGTGGAATGTTTCATAAATGATTAACCGTAGAAACCCGGGAAAACCAAGGCGCCCAAGCGTGAAATACGCTGTGCTATTTCGGACTAGTCGCACTAGCGGTTTTCGTTTTGACGGGCCCGCCGGCGATTGGTCACCCAGAAGTCTAAAAATAAAGCGCTCAGCCTCTATGTTTGGCGGTCCTTTCAATTCAGCTTACTTTGTAAGCTATTCTACAACAACGCATAACAAGATGAAGAAAGCACTTTTCCTCCTCCTTGCCCTAGGCCTGTTTTTAGCTGCTCCGCTATATGCTCAAAAAAAGCAGAAGGCCGAGCAGAAAAAACACTATCTGGACACCACGGCACTCAGTGGCCTGAGCTTCCGCTCTATAGGCCCAGCCCTGACCTCCGGCCGGATTTCCGACTTTGCCGTGCACCCGGACAACCGGGCGGTTTACTACGTGGCGACCTCCTCGGGCGGCGTCTGGAAAACCGAAAATGCCGGCACCACCTACGAGCCGATCTTTGACAGCCAGGGGTCCTACTCCATCGGCTGTATCACCCTCGACCCCAACAACCCGAATGTGGTATGGGTAGGCACGGGTGAGAATAACAACCAGCGCTCCGTAGCCTACGGCGATGGCGTTTACAAATCTGAAGACGGTGGCCAGAGCTGGCAGCACATGGGGCTGAAGGAGTCTGAGCACATTGGTAAAATCATCGTAGACCCGCGCGATTCGCGTACCGTATACGTAGCCGCCATCGGCCCCCTCTGGAGCAGCGGCGGCGAGCGCGGCGTCTACAAAACCACAGACGGGGGCGACAACTGGGAGCTTATCCTGGAGTTAGATGAGCATACCGGCGCTACCGACCTGATCATGGACCCGCGCGACCCGGATGTACTGTACGCGGCAGCCCTACAGCGCCGGCGGCACGTATTCACCTACGTGGGCGGCGGCCCGGGCAGCGGCATCTACAAAACTACCGACGGCGGCCAAAACTGGAGCAAGGCCAACAAAGGGCTTCCTTCCGGCGATATTGGCCGCATCGGGCTGGCCATCTCCCCCGCCAATCCGGAGTACCTCTACGCTATGGTGGAGGCAGCTGGCGATGGCAGCGGCTTCTACCGCTCTGATAACCGCAGTGCCAGCTGGAGCAAAAAAGACGATTATTATACCCGCGGCAACTACTACTCCGAAATCGTTGCCCACCCCACCGACCCGGAAATGGTCTTCGCCATGGACACCTACATGCACTATACGAATGACGGCGGCAACAGTTTTCAGCGCGTAGGCGAGCCCAACAAACATGTGGACAACCACTGCATGTGGATCGACCCGGAGCAGCCCAACTACTACCTGGTGGGTTGCGACGGCGGCATTTACGAGAGCTTCGACGCCGGCAAGACCTGGGACTACAAGCCTAACCTGCCGATTACGCAATTTTACAAAGTAGCAGTCGACAATGACCTGCCCTTCTACAACGTATACGGCGGCACGCAGGACAACTTCAGCCTGGGTGGCCCTTCCCGCACCCGCAACAGCACCGGCATTACCAACAGCGACTGGTTTGTCACCCACGGCGGTGATGGCTTTGAATCCGCCATTGACCCCGAAAACCCGGACATCGTCTACGCCCAATCGCAGTACGGCGTGCTCGTGCGCTACGACCGGGCAAGCGGTGAGGAGACCGGCATTCAGCCCAAGCCCGGTAAAGGCGAAGATGCCTTCCGCTGGAACTGGGACGCCCCCCTGGCGATTTCCCACCACCAGCCTACCCGCCTGTACTTTGCCGCCAATAAGCTGTTCCGCAGCGACGACCGCGGCAACTCCTGGACTACCCTGGGCGGTGACCTCACCCGACAGCTCGACCGCAATACCCTGCCGGTCATGGGCCGCATTCAGAGCATTGACGCGGTAGCGAAAAATGCCAGCACCTCGCCCTATGGCACCATCGTCGCCTTTTCGGAAAGCCCGCTCAACGAAGAACTGCTGTACGTGGGTACCGATGACGGGCTGATCCAAATCTCCGAAGACGGCGGCAAAAGCTGGACCGAGATCGATGTCAACATCATTGAGGGCGCCCCGGAGCGTACTTACGTAAATGCTCTGCTCGCATCCCAACATGACGAAAACGTGGTCTACGCTGCTTTCAACCACCACAAGTACGGCGACTTCAAGCCCTACGTATTCAAGAGTACCGACAAAGGCCGCACCTGGACCTCCATCAGCAACAACCTGCCCGAGCGCGGCTCTGCCTACAGCTTGGCAGAAGACCATGTAGATTCAAGCCTGCTGTTTGTCGGCACAGAATTCAGCTGTTTCTTCAGCCCGGACGGCGGTGCGCACTGGAAAAAGCTGGGTGCCGGGCTGCCCACAGTAGCCGTCCGCGATATGGCCATCCAAAAACGGGAAAACGACCTGGTGCTGGCTACCTTCGGCCGCGGCTTCTACGTGCTGGACGACTACTCGCCTTTACGGCAAATCAGTGAAGAGCAACTGCAAGCCGACGCCCACCTATTCCCCATCAAGGACGGGCTCGTCTACATTGAGCGTGACCCGCTCGGCTACTCCGGCAAAGGCTTTCAGGGCGCCAGCTACTACACGGCCGACAACCCGCCCATAGGCGCAACCTTTACCTACTACATCAAGGAAAGTGCAGAGACGCTGAAGGCTAAGCGGCAAAAGGACGAAAAAGAAAAGATTAAAGAGGGTGAGCCCATCCGCTACCCCACCTACGAGGAACTGAAAGCAGAGCGGGAGGAGGAAGACGCCTACCTACTATTTGATATTATGGACGCCGAGACGAAAAAAGTAGTGCGGCAACTCAAGTCCTCCGTCAGCAAGGGCGTACACCGCCTCACCTGGGACGGCCGCATGCCGGATGTATCGCCCATCCGCCGCCCCGGCTCTCCTAACGATGACTCCGGTGTACTGGCCGCACCCGGCGACTACCTCCTTGCGCTTTACCAGGTAAAGGGCAGCGAACAAACCGAGCTCGTCGGCCCGCAACCCTTCAAGCTGAAAAGCCTGGGCGACGTTACCTTACCTGCAGAGCCACGGGAGGAACTCCTCAACTTCCAGGCTGAAGTGCAGGAAACCAACCGCCGCCTCGACGGGGCCGCCAATCGCCTGAAGGAGACCGAAGAGCGCCTGGAGGCCATCCGCCACGCTCTCTTCCTCACGCCCGATGCCAGTGAGGAGCTGCGGGCCCGGGTACTGAAAGCAGAGCAGGAGCTGCAAGCCTTGCAAACCAAGCTGAACGGCGACCGCATTGCCTCCGAGCTTGATCAGGGCACGCCCATGGGCATCATGGGCCGCCTGGGCTGGCTCACCTACGAAATGTGGGGCTCCACCTCTGCGCCCACGCAAACGCAGCGCGATGCCCTAGCTATCGTGAAGGAAGCGGCACAGCCTATTCTCAAGCGTATGCGGCAGCTGACTGAGGTGGAGGTTAAAGCCATCGAACAAGCGCTGGAGGAAGCCGGCGCGCCCTATACGCCGCAGCGGCCGATTGGGGTTGGGGAGTAGAGGCGCTGAACGGTTACCGGGGCATTCCTGCGGAGTGCCCCGGTAACCTCCGATCAATGGAGAAATGAGAATCAAGCCTGGACGCAGGTAGTGGTGGGTATAGAGCGGTTGCTTGAAAAGCAGTAAAGCTTTGGTCTTGCTATTTTTGTATTTTTTAACGATAATGCATTACTAACTTACTATTCCTGCTATGCCAATCATTGGAAGAATCAAAGGCATCCCGCTTTCCAGCCGCTGCGGGAAGAAGCGCTATTCCAGCAAGCCCGCCTGGCTAATGGGGGCTACGGCGTGGTTTGGAATGATGAGATTGACCTGAGCGAGTATGAGGTCTGGTCAAAAGGGAAAGCCGTAGGTACAGTAGAAGAACTGGCAGCCCGTGCTTAAGTGCTTGTTTGGAGGTGATTTACCCGTGAAAATCAGGGATTTATGGTTCTGGCTAACGGTTTTTCAAGGGAGTTTAGCGGGTTAAATGACCGTAAAAACCGGACGCCTAGGTTCATAAAGCGCTGATTTGCAACGTAAAGATTGCTCCAAACAAGCACTAAAACGTCAGCTCCTTAATCTTATCCATATACCCGCGGCTTACCCGCACCACATCTCCGTTCTGCATTTTCACATCGTAGCTGCTAGCGTACTTGTCCACGCTTTCGATGTAGTGGATATTGATGATGGAAGAGCGGTGCACGCGCAGGAAAGTATCGGGATTCAGCTTTTCTTCAATTTTCCCGATGCCGTAATTGCTGAGATAAGTTTGTTCTCCGGTAATCAGGCGGGAATAATCGCCATCGGCTTCAATCCAGATGATGTGTTTGACAGCCAGGTTGATGAGGCGGCGGCCCGACTGCACCAGGATACGCTCAGGGTAAGTCTGCTTCTCCTGTAGCAGGCTTTCTGCCAAAGGCCCGGCGGAGGGCTGGCTTTCGGCTTCGAGCACCCGCTGCACAGCCTGGTGAAAGCGCTCCCGGGTATAAGGCTTGAGCAGATAGTCTACAGCGTGCACTTCAAAAGCTTTGAGGGCGTACTGATCGTAAGCAGTGGAGAAAATGATCTGCGGAATTTCGTCCAGATGAGTGAGCACCTCAAAGCCGCTCATGCCCGGCATTTGGATATCTAGAAATATCAGGTCGGGCTGGAATTCGTTGATGAGTTTGATCGCGTCCACCCCGTTGTTGGCCTCACCCACGGGCACGAGCTCCGGATAATCCTTGAGGTATTCACGGATGAGCTTACGCCCGGCGGATTCATCGTCTATCAGAACGACTTTTTTCATATCGTAAATTCAATCTTTAGTCCGTGCGGTTGGTTATCGCTGATGTGCAGTTCGCTGCCGTACTGCTTCTCCAGCCGCATACGGGTATTTTTCAGCCCCACGCCACCGTTGTGGAATAAGTGTTTTTTGTCGGATACGCCCTCGCCGGTATCGGATACCTCGAAGGATAGCACGCTATCCTGCTGCCGGACGCGGATCAGCACCTGCCCGCCCTGAATGAGATTAGCAATACCGTGCTTGACCGAATTCTCTACCAGTGGCTGCAAAATCATAGGCGGTACCGGGCGCTCCCGCAATTCTGAAGGCACATCAATTACTACCTGCAGGCGGTCTTCAAAGCGAGCCTTTTCCAATGCCAGGTACTTTTCAACAAACTCCAGCTCTTCGCCCAGGGTGACGAGATCAGATTTGGAAGCTTTCAGCTGATAGCGGAACAGGTCGGACAGCTGTGCAATCATCTCGCGCGTCTGTTCCTGCTCCGGCGGCACGGAGGCACTGATGGCATTAAAGGTATTGTACAAAAAGTGGGGGTTGAGCTGTGCCTTTAGCGCCGACAGCTCGCTCTTCAGGGCGGCTTCGCTCAACGCGGCCCTGAGTTTGATGTTGCGCTCGTTGTTGCGGTAGTACTCGTAGGCGTGGAGCAGCCCGAACTGCAGGATGTAAAACAGAAAAGGAATGTAAACATCCCACACCTGCCCCCAGCCGCCGAGGTGGCCAAAACCGACCTGTTCGCACACCCAATAGTAGCCCCGCCAGCCGCCTACCACTACGAAGAGCGGCAAGCCCAACAGATGCAACAGCAGTCGGTGGCGCAGCTTCCAGTGCCGCAGCCAGTAAAAAATCAGGCCGTAGACGGGCA
This sequence comes from uncultured Phaeodactylibacter sp., assembly GCA_964575505.1. GTDB lineage: Bacteria > Bacteroidota > Bacteroidia > Chitinophagales > Saprospiraceae > Phaeodactylibacter. The sequence continues at coordinate 21,806 of CAZNSK010000015.1, read as the reverse complement.
GAAAAACCAGTAACATGCAAAGGTACTGCAGCCCGCTGTTGTCCATGAAGTTTTGGAAGCTGAGCAGGCGGTCGCCGTCCTCACGGAAGTCATAGCCGTTGAGCCAGAGTGTCAGGTGGTAGCTGAGCGCAAAGAAGAGGTACAGTCCGGCGAAGGCGAGTGGTTCATACAGTCGGATTCCTCCTACTTTGCGTTTCCAGATAGTTGTGCTCATTGCTTGGTTGTTTCAGTACGCCGCTTGGCGGTCCAGGGTGCCACGAAGGCGCGCTCCGGGCAGTAGGTCTGCCCACGAAGCAGCTCGCCATCGAGGTAGCCCGAATGAAAGTACGTATTATTCCGGTCTTGGGTACGGAAGGCGAAGTGTAGCTGCGGCCAATTGGTGTTGGTTACGCCTTTTTTGAATTTCGAGCCGTAGAAGCTGCCAGCCAACGCCCCGTTGTTTTTAATTTTAAGGCTCAGCACCTGAATGTAGGGATCTGCATCGGGGGCTGGCCGCAGGTCCACTTGCCAGGCCCCTTCCAGATCGCTCAATCCGGCTGTGGCCGCTACAGTGCTTTGGGCTTTAAGGTTAGCTGCCAGCATAACCATGAAGCACCAACTGATAATAATTGTTTTCATGATCCTTATTTTTTTGGTTTTAGGTTGACGATTTACCTTACTCCGCCCGGCGGTCTTCCTTATTCTTTAGGAATACCCAATACACCTGGCCATCTTCCGGATTGAAACTGATTTTAGCTGTGCCCAAATCGGTATGCACAATGTACTTGCCCTCCACGATTTGGGGCTTGCCATTGAGCATGGCGGTGGCCTTGCCGTCGATATAATGAAACTGCAAACCGTTTTTGAAGTACATCTTAAGGTTGTACTGGCCAGGGCTTTTTTCCGAAGCCACTACGATCTTTTTTTCCAGTTTGGCTTCCGTCTTGTACTTGCGCTCTATCCCGTAGGGGCGGCTGACGTATTGCTTGCCGTCATCGTGGTTGAGCGTTATTTTGCTTTCCTGCCAATTCTTGGCATACCCGTAGCGTTTCGCATCGCCGGGGGTTTCGAATACCCTCAGCCGGTCGCCCTTAATCTGAATGCGGTCCCCTTTTTTGGGCCGGTAACTGGGATAAACGACCAGGGTGTACTTACCAGGATCGTAAAACTTAGCGCCCCCGTCTGCTTTGCTTGGCTCGTACGGCTGCCCCTGCTTATCGAGGACTTCGTAGGTTGTTCCGCCCGGATAGACAAGGACTTGTTCCTCGTCGGTATCCAAATCGTTGATAACAAAAGTGACAATACTGCCAGCGGTAGCTGCTGACGGGCAAAGCGCGCAAGCCAGCCCGAACCCTAATAGTGCCAAAAGCTTTTTCATAAAATGTTTTGATTAATTAAGTTCAGAACAATCAGTTGGGTGATTTCTTACACTTACAAATATGAAGGATTACCCAGCGCGCTTCCACTCCTTCCCGACGAATGGCCATATAAGCCGGTGAACGGCAGCCCGGCCAAACTGGCCGAAGCAGCTACCTTTCTGTCCCAGCAAACATCATTCCGCCCACCCGGTTCTATAGCTGAACTGAACACCTCTGCAGCACATCGGCTACTCTATCCCTCCGCAGGCAGATGCCGCCTGGCTGGGTGAAATTGGCCCCGGTCCCAGCTACCTGGACGAAGGCTCCGGCGCTGCTGACCACGATTTCACCAACCGCAATGCGACCTTCATGACGTATAACCTGCTGCACCTCGCTAAAATGCTAAAAGGTCAGGGCGGCTATCCGCCGTACGGCAACTCTACCAGTGCCTGGGGCGAAGGGGAGCGCTGGGCCTTTGAAAAGCCGGCAGCGGGAGCCGCCGAGCAGTAAGCCCCCTGTAGCAGAGGTTGCTTTAGTACAGCAGAACTTTCTGCGTCCAAACTGAGGCTTCTGTCCGGACAGATAGCAGGTAGAGCCCGCCCGTCAGCGCAGAAATATCCATTTGGTTGCCATGCAGTTGCCAGCCCGTCACGCGTTCGCCGGTAATCCGGCATAACGCCACGGTTGCGCGGTGCAAGTCCGGATGCTCAATGGTCAGGCTGCGCTGAGCCGGATTGGGATAGACCCGAAAAGGCTTTGCCGCAGCAGCTGTGTTCTCCACTGCGCTTGCGACCGGCACCTGCTCCAGTTTTACCAGAGAGGCCCCGCCGGAAAAATAAATGTTCCCGGCTTCGTCGATGATGTGGTTATTACCGCCATCGTAGTAGGGGTCATCGGTAAAGCCGCCTTCCGGCCCAAGTTGTTTTCGCATCACCAATTCGCCGCTGTCCCAGTCCAGGGCATAATAATAGTACATGCAGTCTTCCTCCTTGCCGGAGCCATACAGCAGATTGGAGCCGGAGGAGTAGCAAAGTACGCCATTCATATTGAGGTCATCGGTAGCCCATTCCAGTACAAACTGGTTGCCCTCCGTATCCCAGCGTAGCTTTTGCACCCCCTTCAGGTTGTCGCAGTCATAGCCCAGGAAGCCATTGAACTGCGCAATAGCAACTTCGTAGCCATGCACGGTAGGCGAGTTTTCGATCGACTGAAAAGTGTTGCTAAAGGCCTTAGCGTAGGGCAATCGAATAGAATCGGCGAAGTGGATATCCATTCCCGGCACACCTTCCCAGCCCTCGGGCAGCTCCCGCCAGAAGGCGACCAGGTTATTCCGGTCGTGCCCGTCAGCCACAATTACGAGCTGATCGTTGCCTTCCCCCCAGCCCATCAGGGTGGGAGTGGTGCCGCTGCCTTCGGCGTAGATGCCGGTGGGGCCGTCAGCTACGAAATCATAGCTGGCTGACCAGTCCATGGACAGATTCACCCCATCCCAGGCAAACTTGATCATGCGGTGGGTGGTGACGATGTAATAAGCGTTGTCTTCCTGTACGGGGAAGCTATTGTGGTGCACGATCTCCCCCGGGAAGGTAGCATACTGCAGTGTATCCAGCAGATTGAAATCCTGGTCGATGATGCCGGTTACGGCGTACCCCAATGCCTCATCCGCCCGGCTGTTGAAGACGATCTGCCCGTTGTAATTGAGATTGTACCCATTCACTTCGTTGATACCATAGTCGCCGAAGTTAAAGGTATCCAGCACAATGATTTCTGAATAGGGGTTGGTGGTATCCGCATCGGTCAGCTTAAACAAACGGGTGTAATCATTCTGCTCCGGGTCGTAGTCGGGGTCATAAGTGAACCATACCTTGTTGCGCGAGAGCATGAAGTTCCAGCCAAAGGAGGTAATGGGTTCAAAATCGATCCGCAAGCTATCCACCGCAATGATGCCCTCCTCAGTATCCAAAAACTTGAAGACGTGAGTGGCATTGGACTGCAAAAGCACCCGTTCTCCACCCGGATAGGTGTCCGAAAGGTAAGTCCACGGAGAGGTGCCGCCTTTAATTTGCCGGCGCACTTTAACCCTCAGGCTGTCCCCTGGCAGCGGGCCCGGCAAGCAGGTGGAAGCCTGGGCGTAGCTGTTGCGGTGGTAAATGGGATAGGGGGAGTGCGCCAACCAAGGGTTACCGGGTGGGTCAGTGGGACAGAAGGTGGCCTGCGCAAAGAGGCTGGCTCCCAGGCAGAGGGTAAATAAGGTGTACAAATATTTCATCGTCCTCAGAATTACTTGGGTCTATTGGAGGCTTGGGTTGACGTTGCCAAAGCACTCCCATTTGCATTTAGACGTCCGGAACCCCAAAAGGTTAAACCGTTGCCAGGCTTATTTCAGGCCAATGGCCAAATAAACCGTTGAATGGCTTGGCGGGCCCTTAAGCGGCCGCATTTGCAGCTCACCGGTTATGGGTGGATCGGAGGCTGTATGCTCTGCACCTTTGGAGCATCAAAATCATTCGAATTATGAACACCCGATTTCACCTGTTACTCCTTCTGTTTTCAGCCTTCGCAACCCTGGCTGCTGCACAGCGCGGCCAAATCAGCGGGCGGGTGCTGAACCAGGATGGGCCGCTTGCCTATGCTACCCTGTTGCTCAAGCAACTACCGGATTCAACAGTGGCCAATACCGCCCTCTCCGATGAAGCCGGGCGGTATACCTTCCGGCAGATTCCGCCGGGAAACTACTTTATCACCGCTTCTTACGTCGGTACTAAAGTGTACTGGTCGGAGCCTATTACGGTAACGGAAGCGCCCGTCAAACGTGCTCCTATCCTGCTCAAACCGGCAGCCACCGCACTGGCAGAAGTGGAAGTCGTGGCGGAAAAGCCCCTCATTGAAGTCAAGCCGGACCGCACGGTTTTCAATGTACAGCAATCACTCAGCGCAGCCGGGGAAGATGGTTTCCAACTGTTGCGCAAAGCGCCGGGCCTCCTGATCGACAACAATAATAACATCATACTCGAAGGCAAATCCGGCGTGCAAATTTTCATAGACGGCAAGCTTTCTCCATTGGCGGGCGAAGATTTGACCAATTACCTGCGCAGCCTTGATGCCTCAACCATTGAAGCCATCGAGCTCATCACCCAGCCCTCCTCCAAATACGATGCTGCAGGCAATGCCGGCATCATCAACATCCGCCTGAAGCGCGACCAAAGCCTGGGTACGAATGGCACATTTTCCACCGGCTACGAATACGGGCGAAACGGGCGATACAACGGCTCCCTGACACTTAACAACCGCACGAAAAAGACCAGCTTCTTCGGTAATTATAGCTACCGGGGCGGCGAATCCTGGAGCTTCCTCTACCTGGACCGGCTGCAGAATGGCGTGCGCTACGATGCGGAAACCGAAAGCTTGTCGGACCGCTCCTCCCACAACGGCCGTATGGGTTTCGATATCTTCCCCGGCGAACGGCATACCGTAGGCGTATTGCTCAATGGCAGCCTGTTCAACAGCCGTACAAACAGCTTTTCGCAAACGCCCATCATCCCAGTAGGTGACGATGAGGCTCAACAAACGCTTATCGCCGACAACCGCAATCAGAACGACAATTACAACTTCAACACCAACCTCAACTACCGCTTTGCCGATACCTCAGGCCACGAGCTGACGCTAGATGCCGACTACGGGCGCTACCGCCGTGACCAGAACAACCTGCAGCCCAACCGGTACGTACAGGGGCTGGACGGCCCGACGCTATTCGAGCAAAATTACCGGATTGCTACTTTGACAGACATTGAGATTATCACGGCTAAGGCCGATTACAGCATGCCGCTGCTCGGTGGGCAGTTTTCCGCCGGAGCGAAATATGCACTGATCCGCACCGATAATGACTTTGACTTTTTCAACCGGGAAGAAACCACAGAACAGCTAAACGACAGCCGCAGCAATCGTTTCATCTATACCGAGAACGTAAATGCCGCCTACCTTAACTACGGCCATAAGTGGGGAAAATGGGATATGCAGTTGGGGCTGCGCGCCGAGCAGACCATATCCGATGGCGACTTGCGCAGTGCACAGTCGACGCCGCTCGACCGGGTGCAGCGCAATTACCTCAACTGGTTCCCAAGCGGCGGGCTTACCTACACCCCGAGCCGGGGCAATACCTGGGCACTGACCTACAGCCGCCGTATTCAGCGGCCCAACTATCAGTCCCTCAATCCATTCGAGAATCAGCTGAACGAATTGTCCTTCTCCCGGGGCAATCCCTTTTTGCAACCTCAGTATACGGAAAACATCAAGCTGGCGCGCACCTTCAACTACCGGATAACAGCCTCTGTGAGCTACAGCTTTGTTCAGGACTTTTTTGCACAAATCACGGATACGCTGGACAGCGACCGCAGCTTTATGATTGCCCGCAATATTGCCAACCAGCAGGTTTGGAACGTGAGCCTGAGCAGCCCGGTGCAAATCAAAGAATGGTGGAGTGCCTATGTTAGCATTAACGCTTCGCGCTCCTCCTACGAAGCACGAGACGAGAAGTTTCAGCCCATCGATCAGAGCACCCTCTCTTTTTACGCTCAGAATACCTTCACCCTGCCGCTGGGCCTAAAGCTGCAGGTATCCGGCTGGTACAGCTCGCCCTATGTCTGGAGCGGCACCTATCAGAGCCGCAGCCTGGGCTCTTTGGACCTGGGCTTGCAGCGCAAGTTCATGCAGGACCGGCTTTCGGTACGCCTGAGCGCCAACGACGTGCTCTTCACGAATCCCTGGCGGGCCGATATGCGGTACGGCGGCCTGTACATTGATGGCACCGGGGGCTGGGAAAGCCGGCGCATCAAGCTCAACGTCAGCTACGCCTTCGGCAGCAAGCAGGTCAAGAAGGCGCGGGACCGCAAAACCGGGCTGGAGGAAGAGCAGGAGCGCATCGGCAACTGATTGGCACGGGCACTTCTTTACATTTTGTTAATACGAGAATGTGGAATGGCTATACCAAAAATGCCTATTTTGAAGTCAGCAAAACAAACACTAAATGCTATGCCCCAAACTGCTGAATTACCCAAGTGGGTGGCCAACCGCATCCTCGCCTTTTTCAACCGCGCCAAAAACGTGAATGATATTACAGACGGGACCATCAAAGATGACCCTTCTGATGGTCCCGGCCGGACCATCGGCCGCCGGCTGGCCCACCGCATCCTGCAGACCCGCAAAACACTGAAGCCGTTTGGCCGCTTTACTGAATTTGAGCAACTGGATAGCATCCCGGGTGTAGGCGAGGGTACCATAGATGACTTAGTCTACACCTTCGGCACCCCTGCCGACCGGGCTTTCCGCGACCGCATGTACGGCGATAACATCATCTACGAAGAAAACTGGCCGCTGGAGTTTTTCCGCTACGAAATTGAAGGCCTGCAAGCCTTCAATGAGCTAGCCCAGAACGATGAGCTTTTCCGCGAGTGGATCACCCAACGGGTAGGCGAGCTCTGCGGCGAGCGCGACGTAAAGGAGAAAGACTGCAACAGCATGCTGCAGGATTTAAAGGCCGCCTACATCGACCGCTACTTCAACGGCACGCCCGAGGCTGGCTATGCCCTGGCGCTCTGGTTTTACCAATTCGGCTACGATAACTGGTTCAGCTGGGAGCGCATACAGGAAGTTTGCATCGACTACTTCAATCATCACGGTGGGGCCTACCCCTGGGAGATGGAACTGCGCCTGCTGCGGGGTTTTACGCAGCGCGGCATCATTCAGCCCGGTATCAGCCCGGACGCGCTGCCGGTAGTCTTCAACTGGCCGGAGCGGAGTATTACGATTTGGATATCGGCGCTGTATGATTAAAGGATAAAGCTAGCCGCTCACTCCAGCTTGAAAACCATACTATTGACCTTGCGCGGTGCCTCATCGCCGGGGCAAAGGCAAATCAATCATCATTTTGTTGTTTTTTCTTTTCAGCAATGAGCTGTTCCAACTGTTCCAGCTCTTCCTCCGTAGGGTTGCCATGCCCGAGCGCCTGTACTACCAGGTCTATGGCAGAGCCACCAAAGGCTTTGTCCATAAGCCGGCTGAGTAAAGAGCGCTGCACTTTGGGTGCCTGTAAAAGGGTGCTGTACGTGTGCGCCCGACCGTCTTCCTGCCGCTGCAGCATCCCCTTATCCAGCATGCGTTGCATCTGCTTGAGCGTAGTGGTATAGCCTACGTCTTTAGTTGCAGAAAGCGCTTCGTGCACTTCTCTTACCGTACGGGGCTGCCTGTCCCATAGTACTCTTAAAATGTCCAGCTCTGTATCTGACGGGAAGTATTCCATTTCTACGACTTTTGTCGTACAAATATATACGACACTTGTCGTAAAGTCAATAGTTGGCAACGAAAAACCACTCCAACAAGCTTGCACGAAGCGGGTAAAAACACCCCGGCCAGGTAAAAATGCCCCACATTGGCTTTGATTCCACCCTTTTACAAAACACTGATATTCAGTTTTTTAAGTCGAATTATTGATTTTGGCATACCCCTTGCAAAGCGATAAGCGCACCGTAGGAGATACACCCGGCTTTTATCTACTCAAATTACGGTTATGGCAGAAGGAAAGAAATTGGCAGATAGCAAGGAAGCATTACTGCTTGAAGGGGTGAGCATGATTGGATTCGGAGGGGTATCCTTCTGTTATTTTGGCGAAAGCCTGTTCACCATGCTCATGCCACTGGGCATACTGTTGTCTCTGGGCGGCTTATCGACTTTGGTGTACAGCGCGTGGTTTTTCCGCCGGGGCAGCACCTGGCGGGCCTTATCCCAACAGCGGGGCTGGACCGACCTGACGATCGGTCTTGTAGCATTCGTGCTGCATACACTGAACTGGCACTATACCCTGGCGCCTATTTGCTTTTGGCTGGCCGCTTCCGGTTACTTCCTGCTGAAACGGCAAGCTTATTTGCAGCAGCGCTGGGCGAATTGTTATTGGGTAGGGGCGGCCGGCGGGCTATCCGTCGCAGCAGGGCTTCTTCTGGCCTCCAATGCCTGGTGGGCGTGGTTCCCGGTGGCGTACGATTTTTCGCTGGTGCTGATCACACTGGGCGTTTTTAAAATTGTAGCCTTTGTGAAACTAGGGCAAATCCGCAGACGTTGGAGGCAGAAAGCGGCAGAACAGCAGCTGGAGCATTGACCGCCGCTATCGCCCCTCAACTTCAACTAAGCGTATGCCCAACGATCAAGCCAATCTCGTACACGCCCTGCAAGAGCGCATCAAGGAGCTCAGCTGCCTGTACGAGATTTCTAACATAGCAGCTACCTCCACCGCCCCTTTGCCGGAAAAACTGCAGCAAGTGGTGGAAGCATTGCCCAAAGCCTGGCAGCATCCGGACTGCGCCGTGGCTTCGCTCCGGCTCGATGATCAAATCTATCAATCAGGCGAGCTGCCCGGGCGCTACGAAACACAAGATCACCCGATTCGAATAAGGGGGCAGGAACGCGGTACGTTAGCCATGCACTACAATTATCTGGATGGCCCGCCCCCTCCCTTCCTGCACAAAGAAGCCCTGCTCATCCGGACGCTGGCGCAGGAGATTGGCGGCATCATAGAACGCGATGAGCAGAAAGTCAGAGAAGCGCTGCTGCCCGCATCCTCGGCATCAACCGGAAGACTTTGCGGCGCAAGCTGCAGCAGTCCGGCCCGGATGAATCAGAATAAGTCTCAGGCCCCCTGCCGGCTTTCCTTTAAAAAAGCCCGAATCTCTTCATTGACCAAGTCTGCACGCTCGAAATGTACGAAGTGGCCAGCGCGGTCGATCATTTTCAGGCGGGCGTTGGGCATACGCTCTACCCCTTGCCGGCCGATGCTTTCGGTACGTCCGCCGTTCAGAAAGCGGTTGGGGATAAGATTGTCCTGATGGCCAAAGATGGCCAGGGCCGGCTGCTCAATCTGCGGCAAGTAGTCGAATACGGGCTCATCTACCATCCCCTTTACGCACTCTGGTATGATGTAGCAATAGGCATCAAAGCCTTCCGCCTTGCGCATGGCAATGCGGTCGGTGATCATGAACTCAGCATCTTCCGGCATATCGTAGAAGTTCCAGGCAATATTGGTTTTGATTTGATCTACTGTGGTCAGTTTAACCGCAGTGGGGGTCAGAACTTCCCGAAACCATGCCTTTTCACCTTTGTGAAAGACCTCAAAGCCCGCCGGTGCAACGAGGATCAGCTTTTCCACTGCTTCGGGATAGGCAAGCGCCGTCGTCATTGCAATCTGCCCGCCCATGGAATGGCCGGCCAAGGTAGCCCTGCTCAGTCCGATTTGAGCCATGAAGTCGTGGATAACCGTAGCGTAGTAGGTCATATCTGCCTCGTATTTTCCTTTGCTCGACTTGCCATAACCCGGCAAATCCAGGGCAATACAGCGGTAGTCCCCGCGTAGCTCCGCGATGTTCTTTTTCCAGGCAGGGGCATAGCTGCCCAATCCGTGAATAAAGAGGATGGGCTCCCCTGCCCCCTCATCGAAGTAGGCGATGGTTTCTCCACTCTCCAGCTCAACTTGTTTGGTGGGAAAGGGATAGGGTATTTCTTCGAAGGTTTCCACCGAGGGGACTTTCTGAGGCCAACTGCAACTGCTCAGCAAAGCTAGCCCGGCTAATAGGATCATGTTTCTCATTGCGCTATATGGTTACGAAACGGGTTCAGGCTTTTTGTTTAAAACATCAGCCACTTAAATACGACGAGCGCTGTGTAGGGGTCGATGGGTCGCGTTCCCACTCCGCCGTTCACGACTTGGCTATCAAAGAAATCCCCCAGCCAGAGATGGGCAGCGTGCAATTCGATTTCCATGAAGGTGCCCAGAGACCGCTGATAGGTCAGTTCTGCCATGTGCACGTCATCTACTCGTTGAATCGTATTTTCGTAAAGCTGAAAGAAGCCTGCCTTCCACTGATAGTAATCTGCATCCCGGCGTACCGTAATGCCTACCCCGTCTGTGCCCCAATAGTTTAGGCAGTAGGCAGAGTGAAGCATATCGTCGAAGATAGTGCGATAGGGGTTGTAGGGGGTATCGAACATGCGTTGCAGCCCGAGGTTGACAGCCCATCCCGGAGCCGGGATGAACTCCTGTTCCAGGTTCTGAGTCTGTAGGTTGACCTGGTCGCCAGATGGGGCCGAGCCGGAGTTGCCACCGGTGCCATAAGCTGCATCCCCCCAGGTGAAGTCAATTTCGAAGGAAGCCCGAAGGATGACCCGATTGTCAAATAACTTAAGCTTGTAGATGAAAAACGGCAGGATACGCTGCTCGAAGAAAGAAGCCGTCAGCGAGTCGGAAGTAGTAGTCGTATTCTGCCCGAACAGCCGCCCAATGACTTGCCCCTGCAAGAAGTCATTGGTCGGGAAGACATTCGTATTATTGTAGTGATTGTAAAAGAAGGCAATATACTGAAACTCCTTATTGGATTCTTCAGGTATCGCCTCTTCCAACTGCTTGAAGTAAGGAGGTATAACCTGTACTGCGGCAAGAAAAGGCAAGCCGAGCAGCAACAGGGGCAGGAAGTACCGTTGGCGCATGGTTAGGGTAAAATTTGACCAGTCAGGAAAATGGCCCGCGGAGCCAGGCTTTGTGGCACCCGCGGGCGATCGGGGGATCGCTAGTGCTCTATTTTATTTACTAGACTACTCTACCCGCTCGTACACTTGAATATTGATGTCGCCGTGAGCGCCGCCGCTTGTGCTGCCGAAGCCGACTTCGGGCGTAGGCGGAGTTACGCCTACCACTTCTGGAGAAGTCTGCGCAATTTCGTAGCGCATCGTGGTGCCGTTGATTTCGAATATACCCTCCGAGGTCAAAGAATTGGGCGCGGATTGCTGTACCGTGATGGTCCAAATCCCGCTTACACTGCTTTCATCCTGAGTGTAAGTGCCCACCAGATCCAGCTTGGTACCAGTGGAGTCATATTGTTCAACCAGATAGGTGAAGTCCGTACGGAACTCGGCGTAGATGCTGTCCGTACCGAAGGAGGTCACCAGAATCGGTGCCACATTATCGCCGGAGCTTTGCCATCTGCCCTGAATGCCTACCTCACAGGGGTCACAATCCCCTCCGCAGTCAATGCCAGTCTCGTCTCCGTTTTGAATGCCGTCAGTGCAGGTTGCTTCAGGCTCCGCATCGTCATCGTCACAGCCCTGCTAGGTTACGGTAGCGCCAACAAGCGCGAAGAGCATCAATAGAAACTTAAAATTCTTCATAGCGGTAAAATTTGATTTTAGTCTGGTTTTGCAAAATTTATATCCGGAGACTATCCTTTTTTCGAAAGACCTATCTCTAATAGCGAATGTAAGAAAGCACCACTGCCGGACCACTTAAATGATAAAAACCAAGGGGTTGACCTAAAGCCCTGAAATCAGCCTCTTATGCCTTTACCTATTTATTTTTCAGACCATAAGCCTTAGATCACCCCCCGTTGACTCTAAAGGATTGCCTACTGTGGCACAGACAACAAATCAGCTGGCACCGGGTTATGGTTTTAAAACCTTTGGCTGCTACCTGCACCCTTACCATTATCCTGCTCGACGGCCAGGTCCTTCAGCTCAGCGTATCTGCCGGAGCAAACCTTCGTCATGCTTTGATGAATCATGGCATAAGCCCCTACACGACCTATACCCGCCAGCTGAATTGTGGCGGTAGAGGTTTATGTGCAACATGTGGCGTGTGGATTAGGGAAGGCGCACCTCCTCCTGCCCATTGGCACGACAAGGCAGCCGAGCGCTTTGGGTACCCCAGGCTAAGCTGCCAAATCACGGTAAACCGGGATATGCGGGTGGAATTGGTGGATAAGTGGATTTGGGGAGGCCGTAAGTAAGTTGCCGGGACGCAGCTTTTTGGCCGGCTCTTTTAGCAATAGGCTATCCAGCGGGCGGTGAGGCGCAGCAGGCAGTTTAAATACCACAGCCCGGTGCCCGCCAGTCCTCTACATCTTTTTTCAGCTGTTGAAGATAAGCCTGTATAGCAGCCGGGCCAGCAACGGTATATTGCTCTTCTTGCAGAACCGGCTCCTCTAGCCCCGTTGTCCGTTCGAAGCGGTAGGCGACAACCAGCTCCCGGAGCAGGTATTCCCAGGCTTCCAGTTCGGCAGGTGGCTCCTGATAGCGGATGATGATCATTTTTTCCTGGTTTTTAGTAACGTGCGAGGTGCACTGCTGATAAACAAGAGAAGAATTAGGTAGATGTTTACTTGAAGCGCCGGTTGGGGGGACTCTGCGGCGCTTCTTTTCTTTAGCAACGCGTTGAAAACACCGCAATCCACTTTCGATTATTCCCGAAACTTAATTGAGCAAACGCCAATTGATCCCTATCCGGAAGGCTTCCCGGTGGTAAGGGTACAGAGCAGTTTGATAGAAGTAGTCGTCCAGTAATGCTGCCGTACCGTTTTCCCACTTGAAAAACGCCCGGAAACGCGTGACCCGCATCGCAAAAAAAGCATCAGCAGCGGGGTAAAAAGGCACGGTTTGGGCATCCTGCAGTTGGAACTGCCCGGTAATGGGGTTGTAATAATTCGCCCGGAAAGCCTCCGAATACCGTAAGTCTACCCCCAGGCGCACATCCAGGACCTGAAACCACTTTCCAGCGTAGTAAAAGCTATGCTTCCCAAAGAAAGCCGGCAGGCGCAGCACCTCCTCCGAGGATTGCTGCAATACGAAAAGGTTATCCAGATTGAGGTTCCAAAACAGGTCGAAGTTTTTTTCCAGTATCAGCTGCCCGACACTAACCGGAACCCCGATTTGCTGAGGCAGGCCATCGGTGCCAAAGTAGATGTAGTTATTGAGCAAATGGTAGCGCACCTCTGCCGAGAATTGCACCCTTGGCAGGCGGTATACCCCGCTTAGGGCAGTAGACAGCGTTTTATCAAATTCATTGCGGTACAGCAGCCGTTCCGACAAATACATGCGGTGCTGCATCAGGTTGGGGCTGTACAATTGGCTTACCCCTTCCAGCTCCAATTGCCCAAGCTTGTTGAAATCGAAAAACAACTGCCCGCTAAGCCGGTAATCGCCGGCATTGTCCCAAACGCCGAGATGGGCCTTTAAGTCGATCAGCAGCTTTTCATTCGGATTGAGCCGGTAGCGGCCGGTGAGAAACAGGTTATTCAGGGTGGAGTCGCCATTCGTTTGCCGCAACTGATGCAAGGTATGCACCAATCCCACCTCAAGCAAGTCGCGCTGTTTGACTACCTCATCCTCCCCTTTCCCCCTCAGCTTATAGGTTGATAGTTTAAACTCGTTTTCCAGTTGGCGGTGACGGAGATAAAACCGGGCTCCGCGGGGGTCGATCAAAAAGGCAGGAAACCGGGCGTAAAAGCTGTCCTGCACAGCATTGTATGCATCTGAATATTTATACAGACTGGACTGATAACGGGCTTGGTGCGCCACCGCAAAGGCGCGCTGTGGCCCCAAAAGGGAGTCTTGCCCTCCCCCAAACCGGTAGTAGTGCGTGTAGGAAAACTCCCGGTGGGCGTGGCGAGTGCGGGCGTCATTGAGGTACACCTCAGCCGCACTAGGGCTGCTAAATTCGCCCCCTACCGCCGGCACGTCTCTTATGCCCCCATTGTCTTCCTGCTCGATGGTGTTAGCCGCTACACTAAAGAAAGCCTCATACCTCCCGTTTGGATGCTGGTACCATAGCCCGTTTGTTAGCGCGGTGTTCCGTACGTTTTGGTTGGGATACTGGCTGTTTTCGCCAAATTGGGTGATGCGGTCGTAGTCAAGGGTAAAGTTGAGGCCGTTGGCAAAATTGCGCGTGAAATCAGCCTTGGTGTAGCTATCGGCCTGCTCTGAGCCTACCGTGAACGCAAAAACAGAAAAGGGTTTCTCTACCCGGTAATAGCGCAATTGATCGCCCGGTGTCATGTATAAATCGTACTGGTGCTGCCCAATGTCAAACCCGCGCCGCTCAGGAATCTCAAATACAATAGGCTCATGGGCAGACCCCAGGATACCCAGCTGCCGGTAGTCCAGGCGGCGGTGCCGGGTGGGGTCGAATTGGCGGAAATAATCCCCCAGGGTCGTATCGGCAAAGGGAATTTCCTGGTTGGGGTTGTCCGCATAGAAGTAGAAGACATCGAAGGTGTCTACCAAGACATCCAATTGCTCAAGGCCTTGCCGCTCCTCTTCGTTTTGCGCACCCGGAAATTGAGCCCAGCCCGACAAAGGGAGAAGCAATAACAACCCAAACCATAAACGGGGCAATCGCGTTTTCATGCGCTTTTTGATTGAGGCGGCAAAGATAGGAAGAAAACGCCTGAATGGGGGAATTGTCGATAACGCCCTGCCGGGTTAACGTTTTATTGACGATGTAAAAAATGGGGAAGGGAAGAAGCTGGATGGCCAACTTCTCCCCTGCTGCGTGTTTGTGCTTATTGCAGCATGACTCGCTGCACATGTGCCCATTCGCTGTTTTGCAGGCGCAGCACGTACAGCCCCGCAGGCAACTGCCCTCCAAGCTCCAACCGCAACTGGGAATGCCCCTCGCGTAAATCCTGAATGCCGAGGGCTTTTACCTCCCGGCCATTCGCATCCAAAAGGCTCAACCAGACTCCGGAACGGGGAGCGGCCAATTCCAATGAAAGCTGTAGTACCTCCCGGGCGGGCTGTGGGAAAACACGGATGGCTTCGGTAGCCGACAGGTCATCGGCACGGGTAGGGGTCAGGCACTCCAGGTCAACGGGCTCCAAAGTTTGGGTAGCCGAACAATTATCCCCCATACCTTCAAAGACGAACAAACCCTCTTGCATATCAGATACCAGGATATTGCCGGAGGGCAGCAGCGGGTAAATGCCCCAAGCCCCCTTGTAACTCGTCCCGTTGGGCTCCTGTGAAGTGTCGTAATACAGTACTTTTTCGGGGTTGGCAGGATCGGTAATATCGTATACTACCATCCCGTCATAGTAGTAGGACACGTAGAGGTAATTGCAAGCTACAATTTGATTATGGGTAATACTATTGGGGTTGCCTGTCCCTGCATCAAAGGTATTGACCAAATTGGGTTCGCAGGGGTCGCTTACATCAAAGGCCTTGATGTCATAGCCGTGGTTCTCATCGGCCATATAATAGTACCGCCCGTCATCAGTCAGCCAGCCCGAGTGATTGTACCCCCGGAAAGGATAATCCGTAATGGTGCTAATGGTTTCCGGGTTGGTGGGGTCCGAAAAGTCGACCATAGCGAAGCCGGAGCCGCCTGCATTCAGAAAGGCAATCCCATCGCGTACATAACCATCGTGGATATGCCCGACATTCAACCCTCCGAAGTAGTTATACTCCCCCTGGAAGTCCAGTTCTAAGGGATCGGAGATATCGTAAATCCGCATTGCGGAATAATTCTGCGGCCCTCCGTTCATCGCAAAACCGTACAATTTGGCCGCAGCCGTATCAATAAATATGTTATGTGCCGTTTGGATTCGGGTGGGCGCATCGTAGGCCACAATTACGGTATCTGGCAACTGGGAAATGTCCATAATTTGCAGGGTACTTGGCCCTTCGTCGCAAACTGCATAAAGGTACCCCTGGTAGTCGTGGTAATCCCGGTGAATGATGGAAGGGCCCTGCACTGCCCCCGCAACAAAGTGGGCCTCGAATGGAGCGGTTGGGTCCGTCACATCAATAAAGTGAGTGCCTGCGGTAGAGCCAATAACAGCATATTCATGCTCATTGACGGCCAGGCCCCAGATTTCGTTATAGATGTTATTGTAAAAGGCTGACCCCACAAGAGAGGGGTCGCTCCAGGTGCCGAACAAATTGGCCTCCTGCTGAGCCTGAGCCAGGCAGGCGCTAGCCCAAAATATCAGTAGCAGCTTGATTTTCATAAATTCAATCTTTTTGCCGAAGATAGGCAATTCGGCATTGCCCAACCGCAATTCTCCTGACAGACCGCATCACTGCTATCCACCAAAACGAGGCGCTACCGGCCGTTCCCGCGCCAGCTCATAGGAAAGCCACGGGCATCTTAACGGTACTGGCGGGGTAGTAATAGCGGGTGGTATCTATGCCCAGGTAGTGAGTCTGAAAGCAGGGCAATCATTAGAGTCCCGGTCAATATGGGTGTAAATCAGCTGAAGCTGATACCGGCCGGGCTGTTCCAGTACCTGATGCAATGCCGCATCATCCGATGCCCGCAGGAGCTGGCTCAGCAAAGGGCTGTCTTCCTGAGCAATAGCGGCATTTAGGGCTGCCATCGCCCAGAAGCCTATCCATAAAAAACGCATCATATTGAGGTAGTTTTTAGCTTGTTTTAAGCTGAGCACCGGTCCCTTTAGTAGAGGGGAAAACCGCTCCTTCCGGCGTCACCACTACCCCGGAAGCAGGGTCTTCCCGCAGCAGTAAGGCCCCGTCCATATCTACATAATCCAGCAAGGGCAACAACTGGGCGATAGCGGAAATACCCACTGAAGATTCCGTCATGCAGCCTACCATTACCTTCATACCAAGGCTGCGGGCGTGCTCTGCCATACGCCGGGCCGGTGTTAGGCCGCCGCACTTCATCAGCTTGATATTAATGCCGTGGAAAAAGCCATAACAATGCGCTACATCAGCCTCAGTATGGCAGCTTTCGTCGGCAATGACCGGGAGTACGCATTCTGCATAGACCTGCTTCATCCCCTCCCAATCTGCTGCTTTTAGTGGCTGTTCTATGAATTCGACGCCCATCTCCTGTAGCCTTGGGGCGTACTCGATGGTCTGCTCAGGGGTCCAGGCTGTATTGGCATCGATCCGGAAGACGGCATCAGTCTGGGCCCGCAGGGCTTCAATGATTTCGAGGTCATGATCGGTGCCCAATTTGACTTTATAGAGCGGCCAGGGAAAAGCTTTGACTTTAGCTATCATTTCTTCGAGGCTGGCTATCCCAATAGTATAATTGGAACGGGGCATGTGTTCCATTTTCAGCCCCCACAGCTCGTAGACGGCCTTGCCGTGGACCTTCCCGAAAAGGTCATGCAGTGCTACATCAATGGCACAAAGCAGAAAGGGCGCATCCATAAGCTTAGGCTGCAACTGGTCCCAAAGGATTTCGGGCGACTCCAGGGGCAGTCTTTCGATAGCCGGGCGCAGGGCTTCCAACCGTTGCACCATTTCCTGCAGGGAAATGCCATAGTAGCGTATTTCGGTAGCCTCACCGAAGCCGGAATGGCTGCCTTCCGATAATTCTACGACTAGGCTGGGCGTCATATCGCGGGAACCATGCGCGATGGAAAAGGTATGCTTAAGCGGCAATTGAAAAGTATGGACCCGAAGCCTCATGACATTATTTGTTTGAACTTTTTTGTTGAAAAAGTGTGGTATTTGGCTTATATTGCAGTATAATCACTAAGCGCTATGCCCCGAAAGATCAGAAAAGATATTCTTTGGAAGGGAATTCTGGAAGACTGTTTTGAGGATTTCTTTGCCTTTTTTTATCCGGACGTGGTCGATGATTTCGACTTTTCCCGTGGTGTAACATTTATGGATAAGGAGCTGGAAGCCCTTTTCCCGGAAGCGGAAGAAAAGGACCGGGTGGCCGATAAGCTGGCTAAAATTTTTACGGCCGGGGGGCAGGAGGAATGGGTGCTTATACATATTGAAGTGCAGGGCTACAAGGATGAAGACTTTGCGAAGCGAATGTTTACTTATTTTTACCGTATCTATGACCGGTATCAGGTACCGGTGCATGCTGTTGCCCTCCTTACCGATGAGCAAAAATCTTACCGCCCTGAAGTGTTTGAGTATCATTTTTTAAAGACGCACTTGCAATACACATTTGATACCTTTAAATTAAGGAATTGCACAGCAGCTGATTTTCAAAAAGCACCGGACAACCCTTTCTCGATTGCCTTGGAACTGGCTTGGGAAAGCTTCCAAAAACGGCCGGACCAGGAACTATTGAAGTTAAAGCTAGCGTTAATAAGAAGATTGCTGAAGGCCGGGCACAGCCGACAAAAAGTGGCCCGCGTAATGGACTTCATTAAGTTTTATTCAAGCTTCGAACATATGGAAACAGAATTGCAATTAGACCATCTTATTGAATTGGTCGAGGGCCGAAAGGAGCCCTTCGGCATCCGGGAGCGGATACTGACCGAACTAGCCCGGCAATATAAAGAAGAAGGTCTTCAGGAAGGGCGCGAGGAAGGGCGCGAGGAAGGGCGCGAGGAAGGGCGCGAGGAAGGGCGCGAAGAAGGGCGCGAAGAAGAACGCGAGCAGTTACAGAAAAACTTTGTCAGAAAGCTAATTGCAAAAGGGTTTACCGTTGAAGAAACGGCTGACTTTCTGGATATCACACCAGAAGAAGTAGAAGCAATTCTACACAGCATTGACCACCCCGAGGGCTGACCCAGCCACAGATTCCCGCCCGAATAATAATCACGGCGCTTTTACTTTTGGATATTCCGGATTTAACCGACTTTTGCTTCCACTAACGAACCAAAGCTTGTTACCACAAGTATGAAAGCAAGCTACATAACCAAATCAAAACCATGGAAGCAATCAGTGTATTTGATATGCTTAAGATTGGAGTGGGCCCATCCAGTTCACACACGCTTGGCCCCTGGAGAGCTGCCGAACGCTTTGTCGGAGAACTCAGCGATCAGCGCGTGCGGCACCAAACGGCCAAAGTAGAATGTCACCTATATGGTTCTCTGGCACTCACTGGCCGGGGGCACGGAACAGATATTGCAGTCTTGCTGGGCCTAAGCGGCAAAGACCCTGTAACCTTACCTCTGGCGGAAGTCAAATCGGTACCCGATCAAATCTACGCCACACACCTTCTAAGCTTAGGCGGGCAGCAGCAAATCTTTTTTTCACCAGATCAACACTTAGTCTTTCACTATTCGGAGCGCCTGCCTGGGCACGCCAATAGCATGACCCTTAAAGCTTTTGACGAGTCAGGGCACTTGCTGCTAGCCTCTACCTATTATTCAGTAGGCGGAGGATTTGTGGCGAAGGAGGGGGAGCCCCTTCAGCCACAGCAGGTACAATTACCCCATCCAATCGCTACTGCTCGTGCCCTGAGCCAATACTGCCAAAACCATCAAATGCAAATCTGGCAGTTGGTCATGGAAAATGAACGGGCCTGGCGGCCGGAAGAAGCCATCAAAAGCGAGCTGCTTCAGATTTGGGATGTGATGCGCAATTGCGTTTACCGCGGCTGCCATACCGAAGGTACCCTGCCCGGCGGCCTGCAGGTTAGCCGGCGGGCACCTGACCTATACCGAAAGCTCGTCTTGCCGTGCGAATACAATGATGCTGACGAGTGGCTTCGGTGCCTGATCCAGTGCGATTTCAAGTTTTCCAAAATCCTGAAGTGGATTGGTTGTTTTGCTATGGCCGTCAATGAAGAGAATGCCAGTTTCGGGCGGATTGTCACTGCTCCGACGAATGGGGCAGCGGGAGTTATTCCCGCCGTGCTGATGTACTATGCCTGCTTTTCTGAAAAAGAGCAGGTAACAAATGACGACATCGTCCGTTTCCTGCTCGTAGCCGGTGAGGTCGGCAGCTTGTTTAAAAAGGGAGCGACCATATCAGCGGCTATGGGGGGCTGCCAGGCGGAAATCGGAGTTTCTTCAGCTATGGCAGCCGCCGCGCTTACCGAAGGATTAGGTGGCAGCGTAGACCAGTCGCTAATGGCTGCAGAAATAGCTATGGAACACCACCTCGGGCTTACCTGCGACCCCATAGGCGGCCTGGTTCAAATACCCTGCATAGAGCGCAATAGCATGGGAGCAATCAAAGCCATCACCGCCGCCAATATTGCACTGGAAAGCGACCCCGAAAAAGCGAAAGTCCACCTCGACGAATGCATCAAGACGATGTGGGAAACCGCACAGGATATGAACCATAAGTACAAAGAGACTTCCCAGGGCGGGCTGGCAGCCAACATCTCCATTAAGGTCCCGGAGTGTTAAACGGCAGATACGCGAACAAATCCCATGCCCTGCGTCGTTTACTTGTAAGCACAAACTTCGAAAGCGTATATCCATGAATAAGATCCCACTTCGAATACTAGGACAAGCGAAAAGCGATACCACTCCTGAGCACTTCATCATTATTCTGGAGGACGGTAAAGAAGCCCGCCGGTTACCTATCGTCATCGGGCCCTATGAAGCCCAGGCTATCGCTATTGGACTGGAAGGGATCAGTGTGGGCCGCCCTATGACCCACGACTTGCTGAAGAATACCATTGCGGCTTTCCATGGTAATCTCAAAGAGGTGGTCATCGACCGGATCGAAGATGGGGTCTTTCACGCTCAGCTGCAATGTGAGGATGCAGCACAGCAAGACTTTACCATTGATGCCCGTTCTTCGGATGCCATCGCGATGGCAGTGCGCTTTGATTGCCCGATTTACACCTATGAGCAGGTTTTATCAGAAGCGGGGCTGCCTGCCGAAGAGACAGAAATTATTTATGAAGGGGACGCCCCGCCTCAAACGGACCCTCCACCCGCCAAACCGGACCCCAACAAGCCCCTGCAGGAGTACAGCGCAAAGGAGCTGAAGCAGTTTTTAGACCGGGCCCTGGAACGGGAAGACTACGAAAGTGCTGCCAAGCTCAGGGATGCGATCAACAATAAGCCTAATAACTAACCATCAGACTTGGACTGCTGGCTTCAAAGCAACTTTTACCCGGAGAGCAGAACTAACACACTGCTACTACTTGCTCCTCTGCAAGCACAAAAACCTTGTCCCCTGCTTTAGGCTGAATATTTGAAGTACCGGTAAATGCACCAAAAGCTGGCAACAGGCCCTGCCTTTTCCCAAACCAAAAGCAAGGCAACCGCATGCGTTGCCGCCCATTCCCGCTAAGAACTACCCCCGGATGTACATGGCCCGCTAAGTTATACTGCCCTTCAGGTACTTTATCCGTAGGATGATGAGAAAGCTGCCAGTCGCCTACCGCCAGAGGTTCCTCGTGGAGAGTAAGCTGAGCGGACCGGTAAGCCTGGTCCGAAAGTATATCATGGTTCCCTTTAACCAGCTCGAAAGATGCCTCCGAAAACTGATGCGTAAGTAAGCAAAATTCCTCCCAGTCGGCATTGTAATCGCTGTGAAATAAATCTCCCAGTATCAATACCCGGCTTGGTTTAAAATCCAACAGCACGGCAATCAGCCGGTCCCAGTTTTCGTGGCTGACATCAGCAGGTACCAATATGCCCGATCGCTGAAAGTGGGTAGCCTTGCCCAGGTGCAAATCTGCAAGCAGCAGGGCACCTTCCTCTACCCAGTAGGCCGCCCGGAAGGGATGCAGCCACAACTCCTGCCCTTCCACAACCACTTGTTGCCCACCTTGCGCAATCAGCTCCTTTGTCGTCATAATTTTTAGCATAGATGGTTGACAGCAGGCAGCCATGTAGCTGCCTAACTCTTTGCAAACATACACCAATACCTCTATTGCTCCAGCCCGGAGCTTGAAAATTGACCAAGCCCTGACGCCAACCTTATGCTTAGGGGTCGCGCAACAATAACTTACCGATTTAGACTCGTTCTTTTGCACGC